>JBBDRM010000053.1:0-25180 GCA_040905475.1 Actinomycetota bacterium | reverse complement strand
ATGTCCGCGGCGACGACCTCCGCGCCGCGCTCCGCGAACGCCAGCGCCGTCGCACGGCCGATGCCGCTGCCCGCACCGGTCACGACGACGAGGTGGTCGGCGAACGGCTTGCGGCTCACGCCCGATCGCGCACGCCGGAGCGCCCGGGACGCAGGCGCTCCCTCGATGTGATCGACGAACTCCTGCACCATGCGCGCGACGACGTCGGGGTGCGTTCGCGGTACCCAGTGCTGCGCGCCGACGCGGCGACGCCACAGCTTCGGCGCGAACGCGTCGAGATCGTCGAGCAGTGCGGGAGTGACGTACGCGTCTCGCGTCGGGACGATCACCTGGACGGGGACGTTGGTGTGCCCGTCCCGTGACGCGCGCACGCGCGGGAAGAGGTTCGTTCGATACATCGATACACCGCGCCCGGCGTCCGAGCCGAGGGTCGCAGCCGGATGACCCTCACGGAGCTGCACCCGCTCGAACCGTCGCAGGTATCCCGGGAACCGTCTCGGGAAGCCGTGGCGCATCGCGAGTCGTGCCAGCGGTCCGTGGAACGCCCACACGTACCACGAGCGAATCCCTTGCCTCGCGAGCTCGCCGAAGCGGCCGGACCGCAGCCGCCGGCGGACCCACGACTTGACGTGATCCAGGCTCGGACCCGAGATCGTGGTGAACGATGCGATCCGCGCCGCGATCGCCGGCGTCGTGACCGCCTCCCATGACTGGATGCTTCCCCAGTCGTGGCCGACGACGTGCACCGGCCGGCCGGGGCTGACGGCGTCGATCACCGCAGCGAGGTCCTCCGCCAGCCGTTCCAGCGCGTAGCCGCGCGGGCCGCGCGGGGCGCTCGAGTCGCCGGCCCCACGGACGTCGTAAGTGACGACGTGATACCGGGCCTGCAGACGCTCGACGACTTCGTCCCACACGCGGGAGGTATCGGGGAAGCCGTGCACGAGCACGACGGTTGGAGCGGTGTCGTCCCCGTGCTCGCGGACGGCGAGCGAGACGCCGCGGGAGTCGACCCTCCGCTCGGTCGTCACGCCGCCGATCCCGCCGGCGGCTTCCAGATGTGGAACGCCTTCCAGATCGGTCGGTTGAGCCGGTTGATGAGCTTCAGCTCGTACGCGAGGCTCCGCACCTTGTCGAGCGACGCGCTCACCTCGGCGCGGGCATCGGGGTTGTTGCGGTAGACCTCGTCGATGACCTCGCTCGGGATCTTGAAGCGCCGGATCATCGCCGGCGACGGCGCGAGCATCTGACGCGCCATGATGCCGAGGATCATCGGGATCGCGATGCCGACGATCTGCCGGCGGATCCAGCCGACACGCGGGATCCTCCGGCGGAGGTAGTGGCGCGCGAAGCTCAGGTGCCGGGCCTCCTCGGCGACGTGGATGCGGATGATGCGCTCGACGAGCGGATGAAGCACGTCGCCGCGAGCGATCATCTTGCGCTGCACGTGGTCGATCGGATCCTCGCCGCCGAGAACGAAGAAGAAGAACAGTCCGGGGAACCAGCGGCCGAGCGGCACGACGGCGGGGGCGATCAGGCTCAATCCCTTGGGCAAGCCGGGGATCGGCATTCCGGTCCGGTTCACGAACTCCTGGAACATCATCCCGTGGTGACCTTCCTCGATCACCTCGTGGTACACGTACCGGAACTCGCTGGAGCCGTTCGGGAGCGGCAGCGCGTACGAAAGCAAACCCCGCTTCAGGAGATTCTCGAACTGCACACCGATCTTCATCGCGGTCGCCACACGCCAGAGTCCGATCTGCGCACGGATGTCAGGGGGCTGGCCTTGGTACCAGGGATGTCCGCCCAGCGGATCGATCGGCGGCAGCACCCAGCGCTCGTCGTTCGGATCGATCGACATCTCGGGCGCGTCCCAGTCGATGTCGATGTAGGGCTCGTAGTGCTTGTCGACGGAGGCGAGGGAAAGCCGGTCGATGAGTCGTTCGTACGACCGCTTGTCGGCGACGCTCTGCTCTACCTCGCGGTCAAGCTCTTGCGGTTTCCTCATGGGTCGGCACCATCCAGCGCCGCACGTGCGGCAGGTCGTCGTCGAGCCAGAACGCGTCGTCGTCGGTGACCACCATCAGCTCCTCGAACTTCACGCCGACGCCGCGGAAGCCGAGGTGCGGCTCGACCGCCCACATGCCGGGGACGGGCTCGTGGTCCGAGCGGTGTCCGCCGGCCCACAGCGGGGACCAGCCCTCACGCAGCCCTTCGGCGAGGCTCTGCCCGAGCAGCCGCAGACTCCGGTTTCCGAACCCCGCGACGATCGTCTTCGGCCCGGGATTCCGCACGTGCCAGACTTGGTGCGCGAGGACCTTCCCCGGGTAGACGTGATGGGCGGGCTCGTAGCCGTGCTTGGCGGCGAGCACATCGACGGCCTCGTAGATCTCGGAGAACGGCCGGCGCTCGCGGACCTGCTCGAGGATCAGCGTCCGGTACTCGGCGAGGTCGTCCATCATCCGGTCCCAGATCGCGTTGGCGCCGAGACACCCCGCGTAGCCGATGTCTGACGTGTAGCCGCCCATCACCGGCGCGACGTCGAGGATGTAGGGCATCCCCTCCTCGAGCTTGCGGGTGGACGGGAAGAACTTGAAGGGGTTCCGCATCCCTTTGAGCGTCGTGCGATCGCCGAACCACGCGAACGGCGTGTGGAACCAGTCCTCCACTCCATTGTCGAGGAGCCAGCGCCGGATCCGTCCGGCGGCCTGGCGCTCCGTGATCCCCGGGCGCAGCGCGGCTCCCACCTCGCCGACGCATGTGTAGGCGAGCTGCTGAACCTCGCGGAAGCGCTCGAGATCCGAGGGAGAGATCGGGGGCTGGATGGACCGCGACGACTTCATCATCGTAGACTGTAACAGTTCGTAATGGTACCGGTCAAACCGGGGGTGTGCCCTGCTCGCGACGCCGGATCTCGTCCTCGACGGCTTCGTGATAGTCGTCCTTGAGCTTGCGGTACTTGCCGTACAACGCGAGCGCGACGTAGGCGGTGGAGAGCACGATCAGCACCACCCATACGGTCGTCATGTCACGTCACGGGAACGTCTTGATGATGAGGACGTCGCAGGGCGCGTTGTGCGAGACCTTGTTGGGGACGCTGCCGAGCAGGAATCGGGTCGGGCCGGTCATGCCGCGGTTTCCGACGACGATGAGATCCGCGTCCTCGTGCTCGGCGACCTGGATGAGCGCCTCCGCGGCCTCACCCTGTTCCGTGAGCATCCGCGCTTCGACCCCCTCCTCGGCGGCCGCCGTCTCGCCCTTCGCGATCGCCTCGTCGGCGATCGTCGAAGGGGTGAAACGCCACGAGATCTCCTCGGGCGCCTCCTCCCGCCAGCGGTTCACTGTGCCTTGGTCGAGCGCGCCGTACGCGCACACGACGAGGAGCTCGGCGCCGAAGGACTTCGCAAGGCGAGCGGCCTCCCGGACGCTCTTCAGCGACGGCGCGGAGCCGTCGGTGCCGACGAGGATGCGTCGGTAGCTCACCGGCCGACGATAACCGTCGTTCCTCGTCCCCGTCCAGCCCCCGCCGATGGGTGTGCCTTGACGGTTCGGAACACCACGAACGAGACTGAGGCCTCACGCCGGGTGGCGGAAATCTCCCTTTCGGATGGGGTGAGATGGCGCGAGCAGTAGAGGTACGCAGGGTCAAGAAGGTCGACGCCGCACCGGTACAGATCGACGCGGCGATCAGCATCCGCGGGCTCACCAAGTCCTTCGGGCCCCAGACGATCTTCGAAGACGTGTCGATGGAGATCCCGAAAGGCCTCGTCACGATCGTGCTCGGGCCCTCGGGGACGGGAAAGAGCGTCTTCCTGAAACACCTCGTGGGTCTGCTCAGGCCCGACCGCGGCGAGGTCTGGGTGGACGGCCAGAACATCCCGGCGCTGCGGGAACGCGCCCTGTACGACGTGCGCAAGAAGTTCGGCGTGCTGTTCCAAGACGGTGCGCTCTTCGGATCGATGTCGCTTTACGACAACACGGCGTTCCCGCTCCGCGAGCACACCAAGAGATCCGAAGGCGAGATCCGCAAGATCGTGATGAGCAAGCTCGAGCTCGTCGGGCTGATCGGCGCGGAGCGCAAGCTTCCCGGCGAGATCTCCGGCGGCATGCGCAAGCGCGCCGGGCTCGCGCGGGCGCTCGTGCTCGAGCCGGAGATCATCTTGTTCGACGAGCCCGACTCGGGCCTGGATCCGGTGCGCACCGCGTTCCTCAACGAACTCGTGCTCGACCTCAAGGACAAGCTGGGCGCGACGATGATCATCGTCACGCATCACATCCCGAGCGCGCGACAGATCGCCGACTACATCGGACTGCTGTTCCGCCGAAAGCTGGTCTCGTTCGGTCCGGCCCAGGACATGTTCGATTCGGAGAACCCCGTGGTGAAGCAGTTCCTCGCCGGGGCAACCGAGGGACCGATCGGCATGAGCGAGGAGAAGGACCGGCCCGGCGAAGCCGGCGGCGGGGACGGTTCCTGATGGCGCGCGCAACAGGCCTGTTCGGCGGGGGCGGCGGGATCCCGGGCTTCCGCAAGCTGCAGGGCTTGATGACCGAGACCGGGCGCATGTTCGCGCTCACCCTCGACGCGTTCCGCGTGATGTTCCGCCGCCCGGTTCCCTTCGAGGAGTTCGTGCGCGTGTCGTGGTTCATCGCGAGCGTGTCGATCATCCCGGTCATCCTGGTGTCGCTCGCGTTCGGCATGGTGACGGCGCTCCAGGTCGGGGGTGTGGCGCGGCAGCTCGGCGCGCACTCGCAGACCGGCGCTGCGATGGTGCTCGCCGTCGTGCGCGAGGCGGCGCCGATCGCCACCGCGCTGCTCATCGCCGGCGCCGGCGGCTCGGCGATGACCGCCGACCTCGGATCGCGCAAGATCCGGGAGGAGATCGACGCGATGGAGGTCCTCGGCGTCGACACGGTGCACCGTCTGGTCGTGCCGCGCATCTGGGCCATGATGTTCGTCGCCGTCCTGTTGAACGGGTTCGTGAGCGTGGCCGGCATCGGCGGCGGGTTCCTCTTCAACGTGCTGCTGCAAGGAGGAACGGCCGGGGCTTACATAAACTCGTTCAACCTCTTAGCCCAGCCGTGGGACCTCTACTTCGCGCTGATCAAAGCGGCGATGTTCGGGCTCGTCGCGGCGATGGTCGCCGTCCATATGGGGCTCAGCGCCAAAGGCGGCCCGAAGGGTGTCGGCGACGCGGTCAACCGCGGCGTCGTGCTCACCTTCATGCTCATCTTCTTCGTGAACATCATCTTCACGCTCCTCTACTTCCAGCTCATCCCTCAGAAGCTGGCCTGAGCGATGGCCGTCGCCGAGCGCGCCCTCCCCAACCCCCTTTCGTTCGGCAGGTACCTGTTGCGGCGCGTCACCGGCGGCCTCGAGGCGCTCGGCAAGCAGATGTCGTTCTTCGGACGGGTGATCGCCGACTGCGTCCTGGTGGTCCCCCGCCACCCGGGTGAGGTGCTGCGTCTGGTCGGCGATATCACCTGGGGATCGGGCGCGCTGATCGTCGGCGCCGGGACCGGCGGCGTGATCTTCTTCATGTCGTTCATCACGGGTGGCCTGGTCGGCATCGAAGGTTTCAAGGGGCTCGAGCTGATCGGCGCCGAGTCGTTCTCGGGATTCGTGTCGGCGTTCGGCAACACCCGCGAGATCACGCCGATCATCGCCGGCGTGACGCTGGCCGCGCAGGTCGGCGCGGGCTACACCGCGGAGCTCGGCGCCATGCGGATCAACGACGAGATCGACGCCCTCGAGGTCATGGCCATGCCGACGCGCCGTTACCTCGTCTCGAGCCGCGTCGTCGCGGCGCTCATCGCGATCACACCCCTCTACCTGATCTCCCTGTTCGCGTCCTACCTCGCGACCGAGCTCGCCGTCGTCCGCCTGCAAGGCCTGTCGGCCGGGACGTTCAGCCACTACTTCAACCTCTTCCTTCCGCCGATCGACGTGCTGTACTCGCTCACCAAAGCCTGGGTGTTCGCCGGGTTGGTCGCCCTGATCCACTGCTACTACGGCTACAACGCGAGCGGTGGCCCCGTCGGGGTCGGTGTCGCCGTCGGGCGAGCGATCCGTACGAGCATCGTCACCATCAACATCGTCAACTTCGCGCTGTCGGCCTTGATGTGGGGCGTGCGCGACACCGTCCGGATCGCCGGATGAGCCGCCGCAAGAACATCCTGCTGGGCTTGATCACGCTCGCGGCGACGGGCGCTTTCGGCATGTACGCGATCAACGGGCTGGGCGGCCGAACCGGCGGGCCGTTCCAGGTGGAGGTCACGTTCGATCACGTCGGGCAACTCCTCCGCGTCACCGGAGACGTGAAGCTGCGCGGCGTGCTCGTCGGACAGATCCACGAGATCGAGAAGCACATCAACGGCGCTGCGGTCGTCACGCTCACGTTGCAGCCGAGACATCGGATCCCCGCCGATGTGTCGGCGTCGATCCGCGGCAAGACGCTCTTCGGTGAGAAGTACGTCGAGCTGATCGACCCGCCCAAGCCGAGCGGGACGCTGCTCGAGCCCGGCGATGTGATCCCGGAGAGCCGCACCATCCCGCCGCTGGAGATCGAGGAGGTCCTCGACTCATTGCAGCCGCTCCTCGACGCCGTGGATCCCGGTGCTCTCGGCGGTTCTATCGGCGCGCTCGCCGAGGGGCTGACCGGCCAGGAGGACGAGGCTCGCCGCGCGATCGACAACACCCTCGCGCTGCTCACCACGCTCGGCGCGAGCCGCGACGACCTCGACCGGCTTCTCGCGGGGGTGGACGAAGGATCGGACGCGCTCGCGCGCGCGACACCGGACTTCCTCGCGGCGCTGTCCGACCTGGACATCCTTGCGCGGGCGCTGATCGAGAACGCCGACGATCTCCGCAGGGTGCTCAACGACGCGCCGGACTGGCTCGACGTCGCCGCGGCCCTGGTCGAGGACCGGTACACGGATCTGGTCGACCTGTCGGTCAAGGGCGCCGACGTCCTGGACCTCGTCGCGTCGCACGCGTCCGAGCTGCCGGCGGCCATCGCGGCGCTGAAGCGATTCACGCAGTCGTGGGTCACGAACCTCAGCTCGCCGTGCGAGAACGCCGACGGCGTGAGCGTCGGCGAAGCGCACCCGGAGCTCGCCGGATCGACGTGCTGGCAAGTCTGGGCGCTGACCGCCGAGAAGAACCGGGCCCCAGGCGGGTACGGTCCCGAGCAGCCGATGCCGGGCGGTTCCGCCGTCGCGGCCGCCGCGTACACGGCGCAGCTGCGCCAGCTGCTCGGACTTCCCTTCGGCACGGCGCCGAGCCCGCTCGCGACGCTGCTGCACCGGCCGATCCGCGACGCGCGCGGTCTGATCCCGGAGGCGCTGCTGTGAAGTTCCGGTCGGCCGCGATCAAGCTCTTCATCTTCGCCGCGTTCACCGGCGCCGTGACGATCATGCTGGCGTCGGTCATCGGGAACTTCTCGCCCTTCCGCTCCCGGTACTCGGTGGCCGCGGTGTTCGACGACGTCACCGGCCTCCTCAAGGCGGATCCGGTCACGCTCGCGGGCGTCACGATCGGCAAGGTCAAAGGAGCGAAGGTCGAGAAGGGGCTCGCGGTCGTCGAGTTGTCCATCGACTCGGGCGTCAAGCTGCCGAGGACGACGACGGTCGAGGTGCGGTACCGGAACCTGATCGGCCTGCGGGTCGTGAACCTCGACCCCGGCGAGGGGCAGCCGCCCTACCTCGAGGAGAACGAACGGATCCCGCTCGAGCAGACCCAGGGCCCGCTCGATCTCGACAAGGTCTTCAACAACCTCAAGCCGCTGCTTACCGGATTCAACGCATCGGACCTGAACACGTTGTCGAAGGCGCTGGTCGTGAGCTTCGCCAACCACAAGGACGACATCGACGCCGTGCTCGCCGACACCGCGACGTTCTTCGGCGCGCTCTCGGGCAAGGGCGCGGAGCTCGGCTCCTTGATCTCCAACGTCGCTACGGTCGCCACGGCGGCGGCCGGCGAGCGTGAACAGCTCCAGCGGCTGCTGGCGTCGCTGGCGAGCGTGAGCGAGACCCTCGCCGGCAACTCCGGCGAGCTCGACCGGGTCCTGACCAATCTGAACACGGTGACCGGAGATCTCGGCCGCCTGATCAAGAACAACCGCGCCTCGCTGGAGCAGGACATCGACGACCTCGCCGAGGTGCTCCAGATCGTGCTCGAGCATCGGGTCGATCTGACCCAGGTCCTGAACCACCTCGACGACCAGCTCCGCGCGACGCTGCGGGCGATGTCCTTCGGCGAGTGGGGCAACCTCTACGTCTACGCGCTGTGCGTGCGGGAGCTGTCCCCCACCTGCGACAACGGCAGCAGCGCCGGCGCCTCGCAGATCTCCGAGGAGCGGGGCATCGACACCCTCTTCGCCGGAACGACGAGGGGCGTGCGATGAGGTCGTTCCGCGAACGCAACCCGATCCGGATCGGCGTCGCGTCGATCGCCGTCCTCGCGGGCTTGCTGTTGCTCACCTTCTACTTGAAGAAGCTGCCCTTCGTCTCCAACACCTACGCGCTCACCGCCGAGTTCGCCGACGCCGCCGGGCTGGGCCCCGACAACGAGGTGCGGGTCGCGGGCATCAAGGTCGGCCGCGTGACCGACGTCAAGCTGGCGGCCGACCGCGTGATCGTCTCGATGGACATCAACGACGGCGTAGACATCCCGCGGGATTCGAAGGCGGAGATCTCGCTCAAGACGATCCTCGGAACGAAGTTCGTGACGATCTATGCGACCGGCGACGCCGAGCCGTACGAGGACGGCAGCCGCATCCCGCTCGCGCAAACGTCGATCCCGTTCGAGATCTACCAGATCGCCAACGCCGCCGTGGATCTCCTGACCGACGTCGACGGCGCGCAGCTCAACGACGCGTTCGACGCGCTCGCCGACCTGACGGTGGACCCGAACCGGAACCTGGCCCGCACGGTGGAAGGCGCGGCCGACGTGCTCGGAACGCTGGCCGGAAAGCGGGAAGCGATCGACACCGTGATCCAGAAGGGCCGCGAAGTCTTGGAGTCGCTGGACGAGTCGGCGCCGGAGATCCAGGCGATCCTGCAGCACACCAACGCAGTGATGGAAGTGCTCGCCCGCCGGCGGTCGACCGTGCAGAGCCTGCTCCGGAATACCGAGCTTCTCGCCGTCCAGCTCGG
The DNA here is from genome assembly GCA_040905475.1 of Actinomycetota bacterium. NCBI lineage: Bacteria > Bacillati > Actinomycetota > Actinomycetota bacterium. The sequence goes on along the minus strand of JBBDRM010000053.1, from coordinate 16,030 downwards.
CGGCTTACTGAAGGAGAAGCGACCGGAGCTCGACTCGATCCTGAACGACCTGCACGCAACGTTGAAGATCGTCGACGCCAGCTTGGGCCAGGTGGAGGAAGCCCTGCGAGTGCTCGGCCCATCGACCGAGGCCTTCGCGCGCATCGCGTGGAACGGCCGCTGGGCGAGCATCTGCACCATGGCGCTCCGTGCCTCCCTTCTCCCGTCGCCGCTTCCGGGGGAGATCGACATCGGAACCGGCACGGCCGGTGGCCCGAACGGGCCGGTTGACTGCGGCAACCTGACGGGCTCGGGATCGGCGAGCGCGGGCAGCGGCACGTCGATGCGCGGAGGGGTGCGACCGTGATCCGGGCGACGCGCATCCGGCTGCTCGCCCTCGCGATCGCCCTGTCGTTCGCCGGCGGCACGCTCGCGATCGCCTTCCCGCGCGAGCGCAACGAGCAGGTCCGGGTCACGGCCATCTTCCCGAAGACGATCGGCCTGTTCGTGCAGTCCCACGTACGCGTCCTCGGCGTCTCGATCGGGCGCGTGGAATCGGTCGAGCCGCAGGGCGACACCGTCGCCGTCGTGATGCGCCTCGACGCGCGTCGCAAGATCCCGGCCGACGTCAAAGCCGTGATCGTGCCGATCTCGCTGATCGCCGACCGCTACGTCCAGCTGACGCCGGTGTACGAGTCGGGTCCGAGACTGGGAAACGGCGACGTGATCGGGATCGAGCGGACCGCGATCCCCGCGGAGCTCGACGACGTGCTGGCGCAGCTAAAGAAGCTGCTCGACGCGGTCGAGGCGGGAACCGCCGACAACCCCGAGTCGATCGGCGAGGCTGTGCAAAATCTCGCGGCCGCGCTGGCCGGGTCCGGCGACGACTTCGCGCGGCTGCTCGACGGCGGCGGCGAGCTCGCCGGCTCGGTGGTCTCCAACGCGACCGAGGTCGACGCGATCGTCGGCCATCTCGCGCGACTCGCGTCCGCGCTCGCCGAACGACGGGGCGACCTCGCGCAGCTCAACACGCGGATGGCGCAGGCGCTCGGCGCGATCGCTTCGGAGCGGGACGCGCTCAACGGTGCGCTCGCCAACGCGGCGCTGCTGACCGAGCAGCTCGGTTCGCTGATCAAGGAACACCGGCCGGCGCTGGAGGCCGACCTGACCGTCCTGGCCAAGACCACCCAGGTCGTCATGGCGCACCAGGACTCGCTCATCCGGACGCTCGAGTGGGTGCACGTGCTCGCCGACGCCGCCGAACACTCACATAACGGCGGCGCGATCCACCGAGAGCCGGGCGCGCCGACCCACATCGACGTCCGCGACGAGCACCTGTTCTCTTGTCCCCCGCCGCTGCCGACGGCGGTGTGCCTCGCGCTGGGCTTGACCGGCGGCTCCGTCCTCGGCCTCGACCTGCCGGCCGCCCCGCCGGCGGCCCCCCCCCCGCGCGCGCGGGGCCCGCCCCCGCGGGCGAGCCCGCCGCGCCCAAGGCCGGACCGGATCCGTTGAACCTGCTCAACCTCCTCCCGCGCATCGATGTGCCGTCGCTGGGCGGCACCTCGACCGGCGCGCCGGTGCCCGGCGGGGTTCGCGGGCTGCTGAGCGGCGCGCTCGGGTGGATACTGTGAAGCGGTTCGCGCTCGGCCTCGCGGCCGCGGCCGTCGCCGTCACCTCGCTCGGCGCCTGCGTGCTCGGCGGCGGAGGCAAGATCTCGGTGGACGCGATCTTCAAGGACATCGGAGACCTGCCGCGCTTCTCCAACGTCCAGTCCTCCGACGTCGTGATCGGGATCGTCAGCGGCATCCGGCTCGAGGGCTACAACGCCAGGGTCACGCTGAAGATCGACCCGAAGGCGGAGATCCCGAGCAACGCGATCGCATTGGTTCGTTCCACGTCGCTGCTCGGCGAGAAGTTCGTCGACCTTCGCGCACCGGAGGCCGAACCGGCCTCGACCGAGCCGCTGCGCGACGGTGATGTGATCCCCGTCGAGCGAACGCGACGGCTGCCCGGGGTCGACGACGCGTTCATAAAGCTCGGCCGCATGCTCGACGGCGGCAACGCGGCGGCGCTGGCGAGCGTGATCCATTCTTCGGCGACGATCGTGAGGGACCGCGAGGAGCAGCTCGGCCAGATCTTCACCGAGCTGCGGAACCTCTCGGGCGTGATGGCCGTCCGCGCGCCCGACCTCGCCGACGCGATCACCAGCCTGGATACGGCCTTCAGATCCCTGGCATCCGGCGCGGATGTCATCACCCGGGTGATCGGCTCCTCCGCCGACGCCGTGTCGATCCTCGCCGACGAGCAGGGGAACCTGGAGCGGCTCGTCGGGTCGCTCGACCGTGCCACGCAGGTGCTGGCCCGATACTCCAAGGCGACGGTCGCCGACTCGGATGCGGCGCTGAAGGACCTGCGCACCGTCCTCGACGAGGTCATGACCGCGACCGGGGACCTGGAGCTGGCGCTGACGGCGCTCGCCTCGTTCACCGACCTGTGGCCGAAAGCGATCCCGGGGGACTACGTCCAGCTCGACATCGTCCTGACGCTCGTCGAGGAAGGGCCATCGGGCGCCGGCAGCAACGCCGCCGGCCTCCGAGAGGTCACGCGATTGCAGAAACTCGCCGAGCTGCTCTGGGGAACGGTCCGATGAGGAGGGGCCGATGAGGCTCACGCGACGCGTCGTCATCAACACGATCGCGTTCGGCGTGCTCTCGCTCGTGCTCATCGTCGTGATGGCGTTCCAGGTCCTGCCGACCGTCTTCGGACGCAGCTACTCGATCTTCGGGATCTTCTCCGCAGCCGGCGGCGTCGCGACCAACCAGGAGGTTACCTACCGCGGCGTGCAGGTCGGGCGGGTGGGCGAGATGACGCTGACCGACCGGAACGTCCGCATCGAGCTGATCATCGAGGCCGGTCATCGGATCCCTCGCGACGGAACCAGCGCGCGGGTGCTCTTCAAGAGCGCGGTCGGCGAGCAGTTCGTGGACATCCTGCCCGAACAAGTGGGCGCGCCGTTCTTCGAGGAAGGGGACACGATCCCGCTCGAACGCACCTCGATCCCGATCCAGATCGAGGACCTCCTCCGCGAGCTCGACGCGGTCCTGCGCTCGATCGATCCGCAAGCGCTGGGGTCGCTCATCAACGAGCTCGGCGCCGGCCTGACGGGGCACGGCGACGACCTCAAGAACGTGATCCTGGCACTCGACACCTTCGCCCAGATCGGCGCCGATCGGCGCGACGAGCTCGCCGGCATCATCGGTGACGGCGCCGACATCCAAGACTCCTTCAACTCGACGCGGGAGGACTTCGTCCGCGCGCAGGAAGCGGCGCGCGCCGTGCTCGCGACGCTCGTCGCCCGCAAAGGCGACGTGCAGCGGACCGTCGAAGCCACGCGCGACCTCGGCACAGAGATCATCGCGCTGCTCGATCACCGTAAGCAGGAGCTCAACCAGATCCTCGCCGACCTCGGCGACGTCGTGCGGATCTCCCACGCGCATATGGGGGATCTCGACAAGACGCTCACCTACCTCGGGCCGTTCCTCACCGACGCGGTGGCCGCCTACGACGCGCCGTACTTCGTGTTCAACCTGCTCTCCAACGACGAATCGCCGTCGTGCACCTACGATCCGAGCAGCCGGCCGGTGCGCTCCGTCACCGATCCTCCCGAGGAACCGGAGACGGACTTCGCTTGCCGGCCCGGCGGGGTCGGCTCCGCTTCGGCATCGAGCTCGACGATCTCGCTCTCGCCGGCGCTCCGGGCGCAGCTTGACCGGATATCGTGGTTGAAGCTGTTCACCCTCGGATATTGATGAACACAGACGCACAGACGTTTCGTACCGGCGGGCCTCCGCCTTTGCCGCCGTCGCCGCGCTCGCAGACCAGGCTGGCCCTGGCGATCCTCGTCGTCATCCCTACCGCCATCCTCATCGCGCTTATCCTGGCTGCGGCCGTGCTATTGGCTCGGTCCGATCCCATGGAGAGCGCTCGAGCCGAGGTGCTCCAGACGTCGCAGCGGTTCGCGGTGTTGCTGACGACCTACAACGCCGACACCCTGGCCGCCCAGCGCGAGGACGTTCTGGAGCTCGCCGCGGGCCGGTTCCGCACCGAATACACGACGCTCACCGGCGCCGACTTCCTCGCCGCGTTGCAGGAGCGGCAGGCCGACTCGAAGGGCCGGGTCTTGAAGATCGCGATCACGTCGCTCGAAGGGGACGACGCCGAGGCGCTCGCGCTCGTCGAGGTCACGACGAAGAACAAGGACCTTCCCACCCCCCGCGTTGAGCAAAACCTCATCGAGCTTTCGCTCGTCCGCAGCGGCGGCGGCTGGCGGATCGCCGCGGTGTCGATCATCGGCACGATCGGCTGACCTTCAGAGCGGAAACGCACCTCACACATCTCCGATAGGGTGCCCATCCATGGAACCCACCGCCATCGTCGTCGACGATCTTGCGAAGCGGTACGGAGACGTCGTCGCCCTCGACGGGATCAGCCTGCAGGTCCCCACCGGCACCGTTTTCGGGCTACTCGGCCCCAACGGGGCCGGGAAGACCACCGCCGTACGAGTCCTCACAACGCTCATCCATCCCGACCGCGGACGCGCGTCGGTCCTCGGGCATGACGTCGTCAAAGAGGCCGGCGCGGTGCGCAGGTCGATCGGCCTCGCCGGCCAGTTCGCCGCCGTCGACGGGAACCTGACGGGCCGCGAGAACCTGCGCCTGATAGGCAAGCTCACCCACATCCCCAAGGAGCAGATCCGCGCGCGTAGCGCCGATCTGCTCGAGCGGTTCGGCCTCGCGGACGCGGCCGACCGACCCGTGCGAACCTATTCGGGCGGGATGCGACGGCGCCTCGATCTGGCTGCCGCGCTCGTGCACCGACCGCCCGTGCTCTTCCTCGACGAGCCTACCGCCGGGCTCGACCCGCTCAGCCGGTCCGACCTGTGGGAGATGATCCGCGAGCTCGTTGCGGATGGGACCACCGTGCTCCTCACCACCCAGTACCTGGACGAGGCCGATCGGCTGGCCCACCGCATCGCCGTGATCGACAGAGGTCGCGTCATCGCGGATGGGACCCCCGCGGAGCTGAAGGGCAAGCTCGGCGACACCGTCGTCGAGATGGGCTTCGGCGACGAGTCGACCGCTGCGCGTGCGCAAGCGGTCCTCGGCCCGCACACCCCAGAGCTGGAGGGCTCGCTCGTGCGACTGAGCTCGAGTGAAGGCCCGCGTGTTCTCGTCGACGTCCTGCGGCGCCTCGACCGCGAAACGCTCGCGCCGGCGTCGCTCGCCGTTCGCGAACCAAGCCTGGACGACGTGTTCCTGGCTCTGACTGGGCATCACGCCGAGGAGGAGCCGGCGGCGACCGGAGGGCGGCCCGGCGCTCGCGCGGGAGGTGCGGCATGAGCGCGACCACCGAGTCCCTCGCCGGCGAGGAGCCCTCGGGCCTCGGCCGCATCGCGCAGGGCGTGTCGGACACGCTCGCCGTCGCACAACGCAACCTGATCGCGCTCTTCCGTACGCCGCAGCTCCTCGTGTTCTCGACGATCCAGCCGGTTATCTTCGTACTGATGTTCCGCTACGTCTTCGGCGGCGCGATCCAGGTGCGCGGGGTTCCCTACGTGGACTTCCTGATGCCGGGGATCTTCGTCCAGACCGTCGTGTTCGGAGCGACGGGGGCCGCGGTCGGTCTGGCGACCGACCTGAAGAGCGGTCTCCTGGAGCGCTTCCGTTCCCTGCCGATGGCGCGCTCGGCGGTCCTCACCGGACGCACGCTCGCCGACCTCGGGCGCAACGTGTTCGTCGCCATCCTCATGGCGTCGGTCGGGTACTTGGTCGGGTTCCGGATCCACGGCGGCGTGCCGGCCTTCCTGCTCGGGATGCTCATCGTGCTGCTGTTCGGGTACGTGCTCTCTTGGGTGTTCGCGTCGCTGGGCCTTGCGACCGGCGACCCCGAGTCCGCGCAAGCCGCGGCTTTCCCCGTGATCGCCCCGCTCGTTTTCGCCTCGTCCGCGTTCGTCCCTGTTGACTCGATGCCGGGTTGGCTCCAAGCGTGGGCTAACAACCAGCCCGTCTCGGTCGTGATCTCGGCGGTCCGAGCGCTGGTCCTCGGGCTGCCGGCCACGTCGCTCGTGCTGCAAGCCCTGGCGTGGTGCGCCGGCATCCTGCTGGTCTTCGTGCCGCTGGCGGTACGCCGCTACCGATCTGTCACCTAGTTCCGGCGCCGCAACCCTTGACCCAGCCAGGCAACCCGGTGTATATGAACGTTTGTTAACCTGACTTGCCCGGGTTCCTCCCCGGGCCGGACGAGCAAGGGGGCGGGGCTGTGACGCGGAAGCTACCCATCTGGCTGGTCACGCTCGCTATGACCGGTGTCGCGTGTAGCGGCGGCGGAGCCGCAGGTCGCAAGGACCAGGCCGCGCCCACCGTGAACATCACCACGTCGCCCTCGGCAACCTCGACCCTTCCCGGCGCATCGTCTTCGCCGAGTCTTAGCCCCGGTGCCGTTCCGAACAAGGGTTCCGGCTCGAAGGGTGGCGGCGGCGGTATCACGGTACCCACCGGGTTCCCGATCCCCAACCTGTTCACGGCGGCCGAGAACACGATCGGCTTCTCCAACGACAAGATCGTGATGTGCACCCACGCCGCGCTGTCGCTCGCGGCGGTTTTCCAGGTCAACGCGGACGACCTCAACGCGTACTGGCGGTACGTCAACGAGGAGCTCGGCGGGATCTACGGCCGCAAGGTCGAGATGCACTACGCCGACGACAACTACGGGAACACCGCCGGCGACGTTCCCCAGGCGTACAACGAGTGCAAGGCGCGGAAGCCGTTCATCATGCTCGGCGGGATCGGATTCGATCAGATCCCCGGCGTTCGCACCCTCGCCGAGCAGGACCACCAGCTCTACATGCATCACATCGCGCGCGAGGACTTCTCCAAGAAGTACAGCTTCTCGTTCTTCCCGAGCGTCGAGACCGCCGGCCGGCGCGCCGCCCAGTGGGTCCTGCACCAGCACAAGGGCAAGAAGGTCGGGGTGGTCTACCGGGCGAGCGAGAACTGGGAGCCGGGGCACGCGACGTTCAAGGACGAGATCGCGAAGAACGGCGTCGGCCTGGCCGCCGACCTTCCCGTCGACAAGAACGACACCATCTACTCAACGCAGATCAGCACGCTGAAGAACCGCCAGGTGAAGGTGGTCTTCCTCTGGGAGAACGCGCTCACCGCGATCGAGATCATCAGGCAAGCGAAGAACCAGGGCTTCCACCCGCAGTGGGTCATCTTCCCGTTCAACCTCATCACCGGCACCTTGAAGAGCGGCACCGTGAGCCCGATCCCGATCGAGGGGATCGCGATGTGGCCGGCCTACCGTCCCGGACACACGGGTGGCAGCTATTCCTCTTACGCCTCGGAGATCAAGCTGTTCGAGGCGAAGCACAAGAAGTACGCGTCCGGGGGGCGTGACGACATCACCTGGATGACCTGGCTCGGGTGGAAACAGATGCACTCGATGCTCCTCGCGTGCGGAAAGGATTGCACCCGCAACCGGCTTGTCGGCCTGTTGCAGGCGAACCTCGTGAAGCCCGTCATCGGGGACTGCGGCTTCGATTTCAGCCGGAACGGACACGTCGGCGGATTCGACGTGAACATCTTCCGAGCCGAGATGGACGGAGGGTCCGCCGGCTGGGCCAACATCGCCCTCTGCAAGCGCAGCTTCTAGCCGAGGCGAGTCCATGGGCGAGACGATCGTCATCGGGCTCGCGAACGGCGGGGTATACGGCCTGCTCGCGCTCGGGATCGTGCTGGTCTACAAGGGCTCGCGCGTTCTCAACTTCGCCCAGGGCGAGCTGGGAGGCTTCGGCCTCTACATCGCCTGGCTCCTGATCGAGAAGGTGGGCATGCCGTGGATCGCCGGGGCCCTGGTCGCGATCCTCGCGTGTGCGGTGATCGGCGGGATCTTCGAGCGGATCGTGGTCCGGCCGATGATCGATGCGCCACGGCTCGGGGTCACAGTCGCCTCGATCGCGCTCTTGCTCTTCCTGACCGGCCTCGAGCTGAAGATCTGGGGCACCAGCCCGCAGATCCTCCGCGCGCCGATCGAGGGCTTGGGCCCGCAGATCTTCGGATTCTTCTTCAGCCCCACCCGGATGCTGGCGCTCGGAGCCGTCATCGCGATCGGGCTCGCACTCGCGGTTTTCTTGCGCCGGACCGACTTCGGGCTCGGCGTCCTGGCCGCCTCGCAGGACTCGGCGGCGACGCGGCTGATGGGGATCCCGCTCGCGCGCGTTTCGTCGTTCACCTGGGTCTCGGCCGGGGCGCTCAGCGCGCTCGCCGCGCTGCTGATCGTGCCGACCGTCGGTGTCATCAGTCCCGGACTCATGACCAGGCTCTTCATCCCCGGCCTCGCCGCCGCGCTCCTCGGCGGTCTGACGAGCCTGCCGGGGGCGTTCGCCGGCGGCCTCGCCATCGGCGTCATCGAGTCGACCGTCGGTTACGTGTTCGTCGACAGCACCTTCCCCGGCGTGGACACGGTCGCCGTCATGCTCGTGATCATCGCCGTGCTCGTGATACGGCCGCAAGGCATGCTGGGAAGGGCCGTCGCGTGAGGATCTCCCGGCGCGGCCTGCGGATCCTGTTGCTGCTGGTGGCCTTCGCGGCGATGCCGCCGATCCTCGGGCGGGCGGCACCCGGCGTCCTGTCCGACACCCGCGCGCTCCAGCTCGGGATCGCGGTGTGCACGGCCGCCGCCGCGCTCTCGCTCAACGTTCTGATGGGGTACGCGGGGCAGATCTCGCTCGGGCACGGCGCGTTCTTGGGCATAGGCGCGTTCGCCAGCGGACTGGTGACGGCGCGCGGGCCACAGGCTCCGTTCGTCGTCGGGCTGCTCGTCGCGGCGGCGGCCGGAGGGCTGTTCGCGTTCGCGCTCGGCATCCCGGCGCTGCGGCTCAAGGGGCTGCATCTTGCGATCGTCACCGCAGGGTTCGCCTTCATGATGGAGTTCTCGTTCTTCCGCTGGACGCCGCTGACCGGCGGTTCCTCGGGGATCGAGCTGCCGAGGCCGCGAGCCGGGACCTTCGCGTTCCTCGAGAACGCGGACTACCTGTCGGTGCTGTTGGTGCTGTTGCTCGGGATCTGGCTGCTCGACCGGAACCTGTTCCGCTCCAAGCTCGGTCGCGCGTTCCTCGCCATCCGGTGGGACGAGCCCGTCGCCCAGTCGTTCGGCATCGACGTCGCCCGCTACAAGCTGATCGCCTTCGTGATCGCCGGCGCGCTGGGCGGCATCGCCGGCTCGATGTACGGGCACCTGATCCAGTTCGTGTCGTCGGTGTCGTTCGACTTCAACTTCTCGCTGTTGCTCGTGATCATCGTCGTGGTCGGCGGGCTCGGCAGCCGTACCGGCGTGCTGGTTGCGGCGCTCGCGTTCGCGTTCATGCCGCGCGTCCTCTCCGCGCTCCGCGGGTGGGATCTGCTGATCGGCCCGCTGCTCCTGATCGACGTGGTCGTTCGGAACCCCAAAGGTCTCGGGGCCGCGATGCGCGAGCGTGCGATGAAGCGCCGCGCCAAGACGAAGAAGGGCGTCGTGGCCACCGTTCACGAGCAGTCGATGCCGAAGCTGCCGTCGATGCCCCGGCCGACCGGCTTGCCCGAGCGGCCGGCGATCCTGGCGGGAACCCCATTGCTCGAGGTGCGCGACGTCTCCGTCCGGTTCGGCGGGCTCCAGGCGCTCGAGGGCGTGTCGCTCACCGTCCCAAAGGGCAAGATCGTCGGCCTCATCGGACCGAACGGCGCCGGCAAGACCACGTTCTTCAACGCGATCTCCGGCGTCGTCCGGCCACAGCAAGGACGGATCCGCTTCCTCGGGCAGGACATCACGACTCGGCCGCCGCACGAGCGCGTCGGACTCGGGATCGGGCGGACGTTTCAGCTCATCGGCCTGGCGAAAGACCTGACCGTCCGCGAGAACTTCTTGCTCGCGCAGCACCTGCTGGCCGGCTACGGGCTGACCCAGGCGATGCTGGCGCTCCCCCGCGCGAACCGCGTCGAGCGCGAGCTCGAGGAGCGGGCGACGCAAGCGATCGAAGCGTTGGGGTTCGAGCGCTACCGCGACACGCCGGTGGCGAGCTTGTCGCACGGGCAGCAGCGGATCGTCGAGCTCGGCTGCGCGCTCGTCACCGCGCCGGATCTTCTTTTGCTGGACGAGCCGTCGGCCGGCATGTCCCCCGCCGCGGCGGAGAGCCTCGCCGAGCGGCTGCGCGACATCCGCGACGACCTCGGCCGCACGGTCCTCCTGATCGAGCACAACATCCCGCTCGTGCTCGACGTCTGCGACGAGATCTCGGTGCTCAACTTCGGCCAGCTGCTCGCGTCCGGGACGACCGAGGAGATCGCGCGCGACCCGCTGGTGCTCGGCGCATACTTCGGCGAGGCGGTGCCGGCTTGAGCGAGCGCCCGGTCCTGCTCGAGGTCGAGCACCTCGAGGCCGGGTTCGGCTCTCAGCCGGTTCTGCACGGCGTCTCCTTCCGCGTGTTCCAGGGAGAGGTGGCCGCCGTGCTCGGTCTTAACGGAGCCGGCAAGAGCGTCACGCTCAAGACCGTCGGCGGCGTCCTGCAGGCCTGGGCGGGGCACGTCCGTTTCGAAGGCGTCGACATCACGACGATGACCCCGGAGAAGCGCGTCGCCCTGGGCATGGCGCACGTGCCGCAAGGCCGCCAGGTGTTCCCCGATCTCACCGTCGAGCAGAACCTGCGCATCGGCGCGTACGTGCTCCGACGGCGAGATCTGCGCCGCTACGCGTCGGTGCTCGACGGCGTGCTGGGGCGGTTCCCCGTGCTCGCCAAGCGACGGTCGCAGCCGGCCGGCACGCTGTCGGGCGGCGAGCAAGCGATGCTCGCAGTCGGGCGCGCGCTGATGTCGGAGCCGAAGCTCGTGCTCGTGGACGAGGCGTCGGCCGGGCTCGCGCCGATCGCGGTGCAGTCGCTGTTCGAGACGCTGCGCGAGGTGAACCGGTCGGGCGTCACGATCCTGATGGTCGAGCAGAACGTGACCTTCACGCTCGGGATCGCCGACCGCGCGCACATCATGCAGCAGGGCACGATCGTCTACGACGGCGATGTCGCCTCGCTCGATCAGGAACGGGTCGCGTCGCTGCTCGGGATCGGACGGCTGCTGGGACGCTCGGTGGCCGCCGCGGCCGAAGGACGGCGCGCGGCGACGAACGGCAAGCCGGCGCGTACCCCGGCTGGGAAGAAGCGAGCGCCGGCGAAGCCGCGCGCGAAGGCGGGCACGACAACTCGTAAGAGGAAGGCGACATGACAACCCGTGTGATCCTCGAGCGCGATGTCCCGTGCACGCTGCGCGACGGGACCGTGTTGATGGCCGACGTCTACCGGCCCGACGACGACGAACGGTATCCCGTGCTCCTGCAGCGCACGCCGTACGACAAGACGTTCTTCCCCTTCACGTGGGGATGCGCGGACCCCACCAAGCTCGCGAGCTTCGGGTACACGGTCGTCATCCAGGACTGCCGGGGGCGGTTCCAGTCGGGCGGCGAGTACGTCCCGTACGCGAACGAGGCCGAGGACGGGCACGACGCGGTGCAGTGGGCCGCGGAGCAGCCGTGGTCCGACGGACGGGTCGGCATGTACGGCGCCTCCTACATGGCCGGCACGCAGTGGCTCGCCGCCTCGACGGCGCCGCCGGCGTTGCGCGCGATCGCGCCATCGACGTCCCCGAACGACATGCTCGAGCAGCAGGTGAGACGCGGAGGCGCGATCCAGACCGGGCTGCTCCTCAGCTGGGCGCTGGCCGCCACACCGCACGACCTGATCCGCAGGCTCGGCATCTCCCCCGAGCTCTTCCAAGAGCTGCCGGCGCTGATCGACGACATCGACGACTTCGAGACGTGGGCGAAGCACCTGCCGCTGCTCCCGTTCCCGCCGATGGAGCAGCGAAGCCCCACGTTGTCGTCGTGGCTCGGTGACGTCCTGCGTGAGGACCGCACGCCCTTCCACGAAAAGGTGTCGTCGGCCCATCGCCATCCCGACATCGCCGTCCCCGCTCTGCAGATCGCCGGCTGGAACGACCTGCTGCTGCAGTCGGACCTGGATCACTTCGTCGCGATGCGGAGCGAGGCCGGGAGCGAGGACGCGAGGAGGTTGACGAGGCTCGTCGTGGGTCCGTGGGTTCACGCAACGTTCACCGGCTTCGTCGGCGAGCGCGACTTCGGCTTCCGCGCCGCCGGGATCTTGCTCGACCTCCGCGAGGATCTGACCGGGCTGCATCGCCGCTGGTTCGACGCGCGCCTCAAGGGCATCCCGAGCGGGATCGACGAGGAGCCGCCGGTGAAGCTGTTCGTGATGGGACGCAACCGGTGGCGCAACGAGGACGAGTGGCCGCCGACTCGCGCAAAGACGCAGCGCTGGCACGTGCACGCATCGGGTGCTCTATCCCTGCGGCCGCCAGAGGCCTCCGAGCCGTCCAACTTCACACTCGACCCGGAGAACCCGGTTCCGACGCACGGCGGCGCCCTGCTGATGCCCGGCCAGTACATCCGCGGGCCGCGCGAGCAGGCGCCGATCGAAGCCCGGCCGGACGTGCTCGTGTTCACGTCCGAGCCGCTCACGGAGGACCTCGAGGTGACCGGCCGGGTGCGGTTCTCGTGCTGGATCGCGGCCGAAACGGTCGACACCGACGTCGTGGCGAGGCTCTGCGACGTCGGCCCCGACGGCCGCTCCTTCAACGTGATGGACGGGATCCAGCGCGCCCGTTTCCGGGACGGCCTCTACGACCCGAAGCCGCTCACCCCCGGCGAGCCGACACCGATCGAGGTCGATCTGTGGTCGACCTCGTACCTCTTCCTCGCCGGTCACCGTATCCGGCTACAGGTCTGCGCGAGCGACTTCCCGCGCTTCGACCGCTGTCCCGGCTCGGGCGAGTCGTCCACGGTCGCCAAGCATGTGCTGCCGCAGCGTAACAAGCTGTTCCACGATCCCGCGCGGCCTTCGCACGTCGAGCTTCCGGTGGTGGCACCGTGACCCCCGAGCGCCCCCTCCGCGTCGTGCAGGCGGCCGCCAACGGCGCCGAGCACGGGAACGGGAACGGCGGCGGGACCGCGTCGCGGATCGAGGGTGCCGCTCTGGAGCTCTTCTTCGAACGCGGCTACAAGAGCACGAGCATGCGCGACATCGCGCAGGCGCTCGGCATCACGGCGGCGGCGCTCTACAACCACTACCCCTCGAAGGATCAGATCCTGTTCTCGATGGTGCAGCGCCTCCACCAGGAGCTCGAGACCGCGCTCATCGCAGCGCTCGAGGATGCGGGCGACGATCCGCGCGACCGCCTCGCAGCGCTGGCGCGCGCGCACGCGATGATCCATACCCAGTACCGCAAGGACGCGCACGTCGCGAACAGCGAGATCTTCTCGCTGCTCGAGCCCGGCCGCGGAGAGATCGTCGCCTCACGGCAACGGATGCGCGATGCGTTCCACGAAGAGATCGTCGAGGGCAGCCGCCGCGAGTTGTTCCGGGTCGACGACGCGGTCGTGACGACGTTCGCCATCATTAACATGGGGATCCGGATCGCGGAGTGGTTCGTACCCGGTGGGCGGCTCGCAGCCGAGGAGGTCGCCGGGATCCACGCCGACCTGGCGCTGCGCATGGTCGGGGCGAAGCCGAAGCGCGGGAAGCGATGAAGCGGGCCGCAGCGGCGGCAATGCTCGCGCTCATACTCGGCGCGATGGTGCCGGCCGCTGCAGAACACGTCGAGGGCGACGTCTGTCCGGTCGAGCCCTCGCGCGATTTCCCGGCCGGTTTCGCGATCCCGATCGACTATCAAGCAGATCTCTGCAAGGACGCCTCGCCGCACTGGCAGGACCTCCACGTCGGCGGCTGGGGCGGAGGCGAGTGCGTCCCCGGGCATAGCCCGCGTGTTCCCGTCGTACTCGTCCACGGGAACACGAGCGACGCGTGGTTCTGGCGAGCCGAAGCGGAGAGCGGCGACGGATCACTCGTCAACGTGCGCCAGAAACTCTTAGACGCCGGGTATTGCGCGAACGAGCTGTGGGGGATCAGCTACGCGGGCGAGGCCTCGCCGCGCGGCTCGTACGGCTCGGGTTACACCACGTACGTCGACATCAACGCCGAGGAGACCTACGAGTTCCTCCGCGCCGTGATGAGCTTCACCGGCAGCGAGCAGGTCGACGTCGTGGGCCATTCGCTCGGTGCGACGCTTGTTCGCAAGGCCATGTTCCTCCACCGGAACGATCCGGAGGCTTCGAACCCGTACTCGTTCGTGCGGCGTGCGGTGATGATCGCCGGCGGGAACCACGGGACGACCGGCTGCCGGCTCGGGACGATCCATCACCTGAACCACGTCTGCGAGGAACACGACCCGGGAAGCCCGTGGCTCGACGAGCTGAACTCGATCGGCGAGAGTCCTGGGCCGACGGAGTGGATGTCGATCTGCGACTGCTCCGGGCTCGTCGACTCGGGTTATCTGCTGATCGACGCGGAGAGCCCGCTGCTCGCGGGATCGATCCAGATGCGGCTCACGTATACCGGCCACGTGATGCTCGCACGGGGTCAGATCGGCGTGGACGCGTACCTGCCGTTCCTGCTCGAAGGGAACCCGGCGTGACCTTCCCGTACGAAAGCGTCGGGTTCTGGCTCGCGCGCCGAGCTTCGTTGACGCCCAGCCGCGTCGCCATCCAGACGGCCGAAAGGTCGTTCACCTACGCGCAGCTCGACGACCGAGCAGCTCGGCTCGCGGGCGTCCTCGCGGCGACCGGCGCCGGGCCCGGCGACCGCGTCGCGGCGCTGCTCGCGAATGGGAACGAGTACGTCGAGGCGCTGTTCGCGTGCGCGAGGCTCGGCGCCATCCTGGTCCCGCTCTCTCAGCGGCTCGCGCCCGCCGAGCTCGAGTTCATGGCGAACGACTCGGGCAGCACGGTCCTGATCTACGGCCGGGAATGGACGCATCTCGTTGCGGAGTTCCGGCGCGGAACGGGCCTGAAGGCGGCGTTCGTCGTCGGCTCTGGGTCCGACCCTTCGTACGAGGAGGCGCTGCGGTCCGCCGATCCGGTCGTCGAGCCGCGCGCCGTCTCGCCCGACGACGTGCTCGCGATCTTCTACACGTCGGGGACCACGGGGCAGCCCAAGGGCGCGATGCTCACGCACGGCAACTTCTTCTGGACGAACCTGTGCATGATCCTCGCATTCGGATTCTTCCAGGATGAGCGCACGCTGGTGATCCTGCCGATGTTCCACGTCGGCGGCTGGAACGCGAACGCGCTGGCGACGCTGTGGAACGGCGGAACCGTCGTCGTGGCGCCGAGCTTCGACCCCACGGGAACGCTTCGAACGATCGAGGAGCAGCGCATCACCTCGATGCTCGGCGTGCCGACGATGTACCAGATGATGGCCGACGATCCGGGCTTCGCGGGCGCGGATCTTTCGTCGGTACGAGCGTTCCTGTGCGGCGGGGCGCCGCTCCCCGTGCCGCTGATCCGGCGGTACCAGGAGCGCGGGCTCGGGTTCATCCAGGGCTACGGTCTCACCGAAGCCGCGCCGAACTGCCTGCTGGTCCCGCCCGAGGACGCGGAACGTAAGGCCGGCGCGGCCGGGCGGCCGTACTTCTATGCCGACGTGCAAGTGGTCGACGGTAACGGAGAGCCCGTCCCGCCCGGAGGAAGCGGCGAGATCGTCGTCGGCGGGCCCGGCGTGATGAAGGGCTATTGGAACCGGCCCGAGGCAACGGCCGAGACCCTTCGGGGCGGATGGCTGCACACCGGCGACGTCGGCCAGATCGACGACGAGGGCTACATCACGATCGTCGACCGGGTGAAGGACATGTACATCTCCGGCGGAGAGAACGTGTATCCCGCCGAGGTCGAGAAGGTTCTCGCCGGACACCCGTCCGTCGCCGAAGCCGCCGTGATCGGCGTGCCCGACGACCGGTGGGGTGAGGCGGGACGCGCGATCGTCGTCCTACGCGCCGGATCCACCGCCGACCCCGCGGAGATCCAGCGCTTCTGCGCCGAGCGGCTCGCGAGGTTCAAGGTG
>JBBDRM010000052.1 GCA_040905475.1 Actinomycetota bacterium | reverse complement strand
GCGACCGCCGGCCGGGATTCGAACGCCGTGGAGCTCGACGTATTTGGTCACGGTGCGGGCGAGCATCTGCGACGAGCCGTCGAAGCGCAAGGTCTCGTCGATCCAGCTCTCGATGCGGCCGGGGTCGCTGAAGGGCTTCGCGCGCTCGTCAGGGTTGCGCCAGGCCCAGTACCAGGCATTGGCGAGCAGCTTCGCCGTCGTCTCGTTGCCGGCGACCACGATGAGGAACAGGAAGCTGATGATGTCCGCATCGTTGAGCTTCTCGCCCTCGAGCTCCGCGTCGAGCAGCGCCGAGGTCAGGTCGTCGGACCGGCGCTTCCGTCGCTCCGCGATCATGTCGGCGAAGTACTTCGCGAGCGTGAGCGCCGCCTCGATCCCGGCTTGCGGGACGTCGAAGACGCCTTCCTCGCGGTGGACGAGCAGGTCGGCGAGACGCCGGACCTCCGCGCGGTCGGCCGGCGGGAAGCCGATCATCTCCGACAGGACGTCCATCGGAAGCTTGCCGGCGAAGTCGGTGACGAAGTCGAAGCTCCTCTGCTCGAGGGCGGGCTCGAGGTGCCGACGGGTGAGCTCGAGGATGTGCGGCTCCATGTCGGTGATCCGCCGGACCGTGAACCCGCGCGAGATGATGCTGCGGATGAGGCCGTGGCGTGGGGGATCCATCGCGAGGAACGACATCGATCGCCAGGCGTTCGGCCCGGTCGCCATCGGCTCGAGCGACACGCCGTTCGCGCTCGAGAAGAGCGTCGAGTCGCGGAACGCATCGCTCACGTCTGCGTGGCGCGACAGAGCCCAGAAATCGATCTCGTCGTTGCGATATACCGGCGCTTCCTCGCGGAGCCGGGCGTAGGTGGGGTAGGGGTCCTCGTGGATCTCGTAGTCGTAGGGGCTGTAGCGGACGGCGGTCAGCATCAGCGCCCCTTCAAGAGGAGCCCGGCGACGTCGGCGATGCGCTCCGGGAGCTCCGCGTACGCGAGGTGGCCCATCCCGGCGCGGATCATGGCTCCAGCGACGGCGAGCTCGAGCGCGGTCAGGATCTGTTCCCCGTCGTCGTCGCCCAGCGCCGCCTCCAGACGGCGGCGGATCTCGGCGCCCACGCGGTCGCGGATGTGCTTCACGTCGGGATCGGCGGCGAGCATCGCGGTGGTGCTCGCCGCAGCCAGCTCGGGCTCGCTCGCGAGCAGGGCGGTGAGGTCCTTGAGTGCGGCTTTCACGCGGATCGACGCCGCGCGGCGTCTATCGATGCGCGGCTCGGGCAAAGCGTGGACCCGGCGCCAGAACACCTCGGCGATCAGATGATCCTTGGAGGCGAAGTAGGTGTACGCGGTGGCTGGAGCCACGCCGGCCCGGGCGGCGACGTTGCGGACGGTGAGCCCTTCATGACCCCCGGCCCGGATCTGACGGAGGGCCGCCTCGGTGAGCCGCTCCACGACCTGTGCCTGCCGCTGTGTGAGGAGGCGTCGGGGCGCCTCGACGGCCTCTGCGGGACTGGACATGTGTCCAGACACTAGACCAGCCTCTACGCGGGAGGCAACCCTGCGATCCAATCGTCGACGGTCGTGAGCGTTGCGACGAGGGAGAGCGTCCTTTCCAGCACTTCCTCGGCATAGGAGGGAGGAACGCCGGCCACGGCGTCCCGTGGGATCGTGACGTGGTATCCGCGGTTCACCGCCTCGAACGCGAGCGCCGGGATCGCGACGTTCACCGAAACCCCGGTGAGGATGATCTCGTCGACGCCGAGGTTCCGCAGGGCCGCGTCGGCTCCGGTCGAGCCGAGCGATGCCACGCCGTGCGTCTTCGGCAAGACGAGATCGCTCGCGGCCGGGCCCAGCTCGGGCATCAGCTCGACGGCCGGTGTCCCGGCGCGCAAGCCGCCGGAGCGGTTGGCCACCTCGAAGAGGGGAGCGTTGGTGTTGGCGCCGCGCAGGTCGGCGCGCCGAACGGCCACGCAGTGGACGACCGGGACGCCGCGATCACGTGCGGCGTCGAGCAACCGCGCCAGCGCCACGACCATCGGTTTCGCCGAATCGACGAGCGCCGGCCATAGCGCGTGATCGCCGATCGCCCCACGCTGGCATTCGTTGGTGACGACGGCGACGGTCATATGGGAGCTGAAGAGCCTCTCTACAGCAGCGTGCGGAAGGCCCAGATCCCGCTCAGCCGCTCGATAGGGATGCCTTCTTGCGTCGTGCCGGCGCCCACGTAGATCGAGTCGCCCACGATCGCCGGTGCCGATGCAGGCGCGCCGTTGAGCGGGAGCACCCGAAGCAAAAGCCCCGAGTCCGCGCTGAACACGTACACGCCGAACCCGACCGTGGACGGGACGAACACGAGCCCCCGCGCGTAGGTGGGCGCGCCGTAGGACTGGCGCGACAGCGGTGAGCGCCAGAGGATCCGCCCGTCGATCGCGCTGATCGCGTGGAGCGAGAACAGGCGGCCGGGGTCCTCGAGGAGGGTGAGATCGATCCCGTTGCTGTCCTCGTTCAGCGGCGTCGAGATGGCGGTCGTCGCGAAGATCGCCGGTTCGTCGAACCATTCGCCGACCGCCGCGGTGCCGATCATCCCCCCGACGGCGAAGCCCTGACCGGCGTGCCCGGCCTGACCGGCGTGCGAGGCCCACTCGTCGGCCGCGATCTCGCTGCCGTCGGCTCGGTCCCGCTTGAGGCCGTAGTACCAGCCGTCCTTGCTGCCCGCGCCGACGCGGCCGTCCGGAAGCAGGTTCGTGCTCGCGCCGAAGTCGTCGTCCAGCCGGGTGGACTCGCCGCGGTCCATCCGCGGGTTGTACTGCCACTCGAACGCGCCGCTGCGCAGCCGGACCCCGAACAGCGACTCGCCGCTCCACGGGCCGTTGGTCCCGTCGCCGACCGAGCAGCTCGAGGTGCCGAAGAAGACCATGTCGCCGTCGACGTCGACGGACGGCGAGGACCAGACGCCGCCGCACCCGTCGCCGGTGCCGTGGCCGGTCGTGAGCATGTCGAGCCCCGTGTACGTCTGAAGGTTCTCGGGGTCGAACTTCCACAGCGGCTCGAGCGACCACGTATCGGCTTCGTGGCCGATCCGGAGCGCGATCACGCCGGTCCGGCCGACATCCGGGTTGTTGTGCACGTCCATCCCGACGACGACCCAGGGTTCGCCGTCGACCCAGACGAACGCCGGTGAGGACTCGATCTGGATGTCATCGTCCGACCCTGCGCAGCGTGTCTCGGTCTCCGCCCGTGGGTCCACGCACGCACGCGCGAGCACGCCGCCGGTGTCGCCGTCGAGCATGTACAGCGTCCCGCCGCGGCCGAAGAGGACCACGCGCTGCCCATCGATCTCGGGCACGGCGGCGGAGGAGACCAGACCGACGTAGATCTGGTTCGTGTCGTCGACCTCGAAGGTCCAACGCACCGCGCCGTCGGCTGCGTCGATCGCGTAGAAGGTGCCGTCGTTGGCCCCCACGTAGACGGTTCCGTCGGCCACGGCCGGCGAGGCCGTTACCGGAGACCCGGTCTGGACCAACCACTTCGGGATCATCGTGGTGAGGCTGAACGGCGTGATCGAGCTGCAGTCGGACGACTGGGCGAACGAATGGCCGGCGTCGTTCCCGTACTGCTCCCAGATGCAGTCGGGTCCGGCTTCGGCGCCGAGTGATGTCATCGCGATCAACGCGACGACCACGAGGCTCAGAGCGCGGCGCATGGGGGATGACTTCGGCGTCAGTTGTGGGTTCCCTGCTTGGTTTGTGCCGGTTTGGACACCGAGCGTGGGGGAGAGCCAAGATACGACCCATCGAAAGGGGGTCGCCATGACAGCAAACCAACGGACGACTCGCACGCGGCTGGCCACGATCGTGGCACTGGTCGCGGCGCTCGCTCTTCCCGGGACGGCGGCCGTCGCCGAGCCGGCGTCGGACGTGATCGTGCTCCCCGGCGCGACTTCGGCGGAGGGGATCGCCCGGGGGTATGGGTCGACCTTCTTCGCGGGGGACCTCTTCGCGGGCGACATCTTCCGAGGAGACATCCAGGAAGGAACGGCCGCACTCTTCATCGATGCCCCGGACGGGCGGCAGGCGGTCGGCATGACCTTCGACGGCTCCACCGGCCTACTGTGGGTGGCCGGCGGGTTCACCGGGCAGGCGTACGTGTACGACACGAGGACGGCCACCACGGTCGCCGCGTACCAGTTCGCGGACCCCGCGATCGGTCCGCTCGTGAACGACGTCGCGCTGACGAATGAGGGCGCCTGGTTCACCAACACGACGGCGCCCGTCCTCTACTTCGTGGCGTTCGACGCAGAACCGGGCACGTTCGAGACGCTGTCGTTGTCGGGGCCTGCGGCCGATACGAGCAAGGACTTCAACAACAACGGCATCGTCGCCACGCCCGACGGCGGCACGCTCATCGTCGTGCACAGCGGGAACGGCGAGCTCTACACCGTCGATCCGACCACAGGCGAAAGCGCGCTGATCGAGGGCGTGAGCGTTCCCAACGTCGACGGCATCGTCTTGCGCGGCAAGTGGCTGTGGGCGGTGCAGAACTTCAGCAACCAGATCTCGGCGGTTCGACTGAAGCCGGATCTCAGCTCCGGCAGGATCGACCACGTGATCACGAGCAGCCGCTTCCACATCCCGGCCACTGCGGCGCTGTTCGGTAGCCGGCTGGCCGTCGTGAACGCCCACTTCGACACGGGGTTCCCGCCCACCGCCGAGGAGTACGAGGTCGTGATCGTCGAGAACTAGAGATTCGTTCTACGCGGACCGCTCGGGAAGAACCGATCCCGAGCGGTTCTCTTTGGAGAGTGCCCAGGGCCGGAATCGAACCAGCGACACCGGGTTCTTCAGACCCGTGCTCTGCCAACTGAGCTACCTGGGCGGGATGGTGCTCCTGCGCCGGCGACCGGACTTGAACCGGCGACCTTCACCTTGACAGGGTGACGAGCACTCCAAGCTGCTCCACGCCGGCAGGCGCCGCCAGTGTAGCAACCCCGAGGAGTGGCGAGGACCGTTGATCTCTACCGTGAATCGCTCGGCGGTGAAAGCGCTATCGGAGTCGGATGTGGGCCCTCGGGACGGAAGACCTCGACCAGGTTCGCCGTCGAGGAAGCGAGGCTGCGGAGACCGCCGACGATGGTCCGCGCGTCCGCTTCGCTCGGGGGGACCTCCGCGAGCCGCAAATAGGCGGCCGCGCCATCGAGCACGACGGTCGGCGTCCCGAAGGCGCCCAGCCGCTCGACCGCGTCGTAGTGCTCGGCCCCGACCCTCGCGACCCAGGCGCCGCGGTCTTGGTTGAACGCGTCCACGTCGGCGCCGGCGTCGGCCGCGATCTCGAGGAATCCTTCTTCTGAGAGGCGTAGGTGCTCGCCGTGCATCGCCTCGAACACGGCGTGGTGGTACCGGTCGTAGTCGCCGGCCCGAGCGGCGTGCGCGAGGGCCTGCGCGAAGACCGAGACGCTCGGCGGCGACGTGGCCTCGAGCCAGGACTCCCCCGGCTCCCGGTTCACTTCCTTGAGCGAGAAGGTCCGCCACTCGACGGTCAGGTCGGGGATCAGGGCGAGCCAATGCATCGCCCGGTACGAGTAGCCGCAGGTGAAGTCGAAGTAGACCGTCAGGGCGTCAGGCATGGGGCTGATGCTACCGTTCTCGCATGCCCGAGTTCGTTCCCGGCTTCATCCAGCCCTCCGCATCGGAAGGCGGGACGCACGGCGGCCTCCTCATGGCGCAGGCCCTCAAGGAGGCCGGCGTCGACACGATCTTCGGCCTGTGCGGCGGCCACATCCTCGGGTTGCTCGACGGCTGTCTCGACGTCGGGATCCGCGTGATCGACACCCGGCACGAGGGAGCGGCGACACTCGCAGCCGAGGGATGGTCGCTCGCGACCGGCCGCACCGGGGTGGCGGCGGTGACCGCGGGCCCCGGCTTCGCGAACTCGCTCACCGGGTTCGTCGACGCCGCGGCGTGGAACGTTCCGCTGCTCCTCTTCGCGGGGCGCACCGGGCTGCAGCAGCGCGGCCGCGGCGCGGTGATGGACGTCGACCAGCGCGCGATGGTCGCCCCGGTCGCGAAATGGGCCGAGGCCTGCCATCAGACCGAGCGGATCCCGCGCTACGTCGCCGAGGCGCTCGCGCGGTCGCGCGCCGGAACGCCGGGCCCCGTGTACCTCGAGATCCCCCAAGACATCTTCATGGCGAGCGCGCCGGCCCTCTTGACGGACGCGGCCGGCGGATTCCCGGCGGTTCCGCCGGTGCCCTCGCCCGACCCGGTCGATCTCGATCGTGCGCTCGACGCGCTGCAACGCGCGGAGCGCCCGCTCGTCCTCGCCGGGGGCGGCGCGTTCTGGTCGGGCGCCGGCGAGGCACTGGCGCGCTTCGCCGAGCGCGCGGAGATCCCGGTCGTGACGACGAGTTCGTCGCGCGGTCTGGTCCCCGATTCCCATCCGTGGTGTCTCGGCTCGATGGTTCACTCGGGGATCGCGGTGCCGGGCGCCGACGTCGTGCTCGTCCTCGGAAGCGCGTTCAACGCCAACGTGATGTACGGCAGCGCACCGCTGTTCGCTCCCACGGGGCAGACGGTGATCCAGGTCGACATCTCGGGCGACCGGATCGGCGGCAACCGCCGGCCCGACATCGCGGTGGTCGGAGACGCGACCCGGGTGATTACCGAGCTGACCGACGCGTGGCAGAAGTCGGCACCGGGACGTGATGTCTGGCTCCAGCAAGCGAAGGACCTTTCCGCGTTCGCGCGAGCGACGTGGGACGCGCAGGTCGACGCACACACGGGCGAGCGCGTGCACGCCGGCGCGATGGCCCGTGAGGTCGCGGCGTTCGCCCGCGACGTGGCCGGAGACGCCGTCACGTTCGTCTCCGACGGCGGGGACGCGCTCACCTGGATGCTCGCGTACGGGTACGCGGAGCGGCCGGGACGCTTCTTGAGCACGACGACCGCGCTCGGGACGCTCGGCGTCGGCCTGCCGTTCTCGATCGCGGCGAAGGCCGCGCGGCCCGGCGAGCCCGTCTTCTGCGTGATCGGCGACGGCTCGTTCGGATTGTGCGCGATGGAGGTCGACACCGCGGTGCGGCACGGCCTCCCCGTGATCACGATCGTGTCGAACAACGCCGGATGGCGCGATGTCAGCCACGAGCAGGACGCGTGGTACGGGAAGGGGCGCCGCACCGCCAGCGACCTCGGCGACTCGCGCTACGACAAGGTCGCGGAGGCGTTCGGCGGCCACGGCGAGCACGTGACGACGCTCGCCGAGCTGCGGCCGGCCCTGGAGCGGTCCCTCGATTCCGGCGTCGCGTCGGTGATCAACGTCCAGACCGACCCAGAGATCCTCTCCGAGCTCCTCCGCAACCTCGGCCCGCTCGGGCTGATGTAGCGTGCGCGCCGTCCGCCTCGCCGGCGCGAAACGGCTCGAGGTGCTCGAGCTGCCCGACCCCGACCCCGGCGACGGCGAGGTGCTCGTCCGGGTCGCCGCCGCCGGGATCTGCGGCTCGGATCTGTCCTGCTACAAGACCGGCGTCTTCTCCGGGTCGGTGCTCGGGCACGAGTTCTCCGGGTTCGTCGACGGCGATCCGGTCGTCGTGGACCCGAAGATGCCGTGCGGCGCCTGCGCCGACTGCCGGAACGGCGCGTCCTATCGCTGCGTCGAGGCGCTCACGCGCGGGCCCGGCGGCGTGCGGGACGGCGCCTTCGCCGAGTTGGTCGCCGTCCCGAAGTCCTGCGTGCACGGTCTGCCGGCCGGGCTCGACGTCGCGAACGCGTGCTTGGTCGAGCCGACCTCAGTCTCGATCCACGGGGTCGAGCGCGCCGGGTTCGTGCCGGACGAGGCGACGGTGGTCGGGCTCGGGCCGATCGGCCTCCTCGCCGTCGCGGCGCTTCGCGCCCGCGGCTGCGCGAACGTCGTCGGGGTCGATCCCGTGATGGTTCGGCGGACGCTCGCGGAGAGGCTCGGCGCCGGTACCGTTCACGAGCGCATCGAGGACGCGCCGGCCGGCACCACGCTGGTGCTCGAGTGCACCGGTCGCCCGGAGCTGCTCCAGCAGTCGACGAACCTGCTCGCGCCCGGCGGGGTCGCGATCCTTCTCGGCGTTCCGATGTCGGAAGCGAGCGTCGTTCCGATGGTGTGGGTGACGCGCGAGCAGAGTGTGGTCGGCAGTATCTCCTCGAGCGAGGCCGACTTCCGTGCCGCGATCGAGCTTCTCGCGGACCACCCGGAGATCGCGGACATCATCACCAAGCGAGTGACGCTCGACGAACTTCCGAACGCGTTCGAGGAGCTCACCACCCGGCCGGCCGACGGCAAGGTCGTGGTCGATCCGAGGAAGTCCGTGTGAGCCGGTCGGCCCGGTAGGCTGGGCTCGCCGTGGTCGACTTCACGCTCACCGACGAGCAGCGAGAGCTGCGCCGCGCGACGCGCGAGCTCGCCGAGCGCGAGTTCCGTCCGCGCGCCGCCCGCTGGGACGAGAACGAGGAGTTCCCGTCCGAGAACCTCGAGATCCTCGGGCGCCAAGGCCTCACGGGCTTGAGCGTTCCGGAGAAGTACGGCGGGCTGGGGCTCGGCGACCTGGAAGCGGGGCTCGTGCTCGAACAGATCGGTCGGGTGTGCCTATCGACCGCGGTCGTGTGCCAGCTCTTCCTGAACGGCCCCCCGCGCGCGATCGCGGCATTCGGCAGCGAGGACCTGAAGGAGCGCTACCTGCCGCAGGTCGCGGGCGGTGAGTGTCTGATCGGGATCGGCATGACCGAACCGGATGCCGGGTCGGACGCGATGGCGATGCGCGCGAAGCTGCGGCGCGTCGACGGCGGCTGGCGGCTCGAGGGTTACAAGAACATGGTGACCGGCGGGCACAAGGCGCAAGCCTTCTTCGTCGTGGCGCGTTTCCCGGCGGACGACTCCTCGAAGGCGCTCGGGGCCGTGATGGTGCCGGCCGACGCGCCGGGCGTGTCGGTGTCGAAGGTGCACAAGAAGATGGGGCTGCGCGGCGCGGCCGAGGCCGAGGTCGCGTTCGACGATGCGCCGGTCGCCGACTCAGACGTGCTGCTCGAAGGCGATGCGAAAGGGTCGGCGATGCGGACGATCCTTGCCCAGTTCAACCACGAGCGGCTCGGCAACGCGTCGATGTGCGTCGGCGTCGCGGCGGGGGCGCTCGACGAGTCGATCCGCTACGCGCAGGAGCGCAAGGTCGGGGGGAAGCGGCTGATCGACGTTCAGGCGATCGCGCACAAGCTCGCCGAGATGGCGACGAAGGTGGACGCGGCACGCCTGATGGTCTGGCGTGCGTGCAGCACGGGCGAGCACATCGGCGGCATCCACGAGCCGGACCCGATGATGGTGGTCAAGGCGAAGTGGTATGCGAACATCGTGGCCCAAGAGGTTTCAAACGAGGCGATCCAGATCCACGGCGGCTACGGCTACACGCGCGAGTTCCCGGTGGAGCGGATGTTCCGCGACGTCCGCGGTCTGGCGATCGGCGCCGGCACGGTCGAGATCCAGAAGAACCTGATCGCCCGCCTGCTCGACCGGCAGGGGTCGAACGAAGTCTTCTGACGCCGTCCGCATGGCGCATCCCGTAGGTGGCTGACATGGCTGACATGTCAGCCATGTCAGCCGGGCTCCGTGAACGGTGGCGACCCGGGCGCTCGCCCGCCTTCGCGCGGGGGTCTAGCGTCCGATCGCGCGCGCTTTGAGCGCGGTGGGCGTGCGCGGCTTCGCGGCCGCGGCGCCTCGTTCCCGAGCAACCTTCAAGGGCCGTCGTGCTTCAACGGCGCGGGTAGCGCGCCGCACGCGCTCACGGAGCTCCTCGATCTCACGGGAGAGATCGTCGAGCGCTTCCGCCAGCCACTTCTTGCCGGCCGTCGCGATCGCGGCATCGTCCAGCTCGGACGTGGACGGGATCGAGCGGCGAAGCCCGCCGATCGTCGAGCGCATCCGGTCGAGCGCCTGCGCGTTCCGTCGCTGCGGCGCGGCCGGCTTGGTCCCGCGGGACTCGCGCGTCAGGCGGTCTACGCTCCAGTTCCCCCGCGCCGCTCGCTGCAGCCAGGTGAGGCGGTCGGGGAGCCCGGCCACGGCCTGGAAATGAGAGAAAGAGAGGCCGGGGAGCCGGAGCCCGATGTCCGGGTCGTAGGCCTTGGCGACCCAGCGGTAGCGGCGGACGGTGCCGTAGGACTCGCCGATCGCCTCGGCGAATCGCTGGACTGCTCCGGCGGCGTAACGACGCTCGATCAGAAGAGCGAGCCGACCGATCCGCCAGCTGCCTCCGTCGACGGTGGTGCGGGCGGCGCGCCCCTCGGCGACGATCCGGCCCCAATCGAGCGAGGCGTCGTTGACGGCCTCATCGGCCGCGACGGCGCGCTTGCCTTCAAGGTCTTCGAAGAAGCTGTCGATGGGGATCGCTCGCACGGGACTAGCCTCCCGGAGGATGTGACGCGCGTGTCAGTTGTAACACCTGACGCTCCGTCAGGTCAACAGCCGAGCAAGCGTCGAGCCGCGCCTAGTGGGTAGAACAAGGGCAACGATCCCATCAGGAGGAGGTCCAAGATGGCAGATCAGAAGACGTTGGAGCAGCAACCCAAGGCCGAGGAGAAGAAGGACGAGAAGATGTGCTGCGAAGGCGGCATGACCGCAGCGGAACACCGCGCAGAGTCGCCCGACGGGAAGTGCTGCACGGACTAGCGATCGGAACCGACGCGAGCCCGGCCGGTCTGAGGCCGGGCTCGCGGCTTTTTTCGGCACGCGCCTGGCGGTGCGAAAGAGTCGGTGATACAGTTTCCGTATCTTTGTATCGCCGACGAAACGGAGGGGTTTCGATGGCCGAGGTTCGGCACGACGAGCGTACGGTCGCTCCGCCGGAGCCGTTCGGGCCCGGCTCGCTCTTGTGGGAGAGCATCGGCGACCGCCGGATCCTGCTCGTACTCGGCGGCGCGCTCATCATGCAGACGATGCATCCCTCGATCGGTCACGCGGTGGCCGCGCGGTCCGTCTACAAGACCGATCCGTGGGGACGGCTCGAACGGAGCCTCGACTCGCTCCAGAAGTGGGTGTACGCCGGCGAGGGATCGTTCGCGGAAGGCGAACGGCTGCGCGCGATGCATAAGGCGTTCCGCGGCGTCGACGATCAGGGCACGACGTACTCGGCCCTCGACCCCGAACCGTGGGCATGGGTGCACCTGACCGCCTACGAGCGGGGGATCACGTTCGAGCGGTACTTCACGTTGCCCGGGCAGCGGGCCGACGAGCGCGCCCTCTACCAGGAGGTGTTGCAGCTCGGCCGGATCCTGCAGGTGCCGGAGCACGCGCTGCCGCCGACGGTCGAGGACTACTGGGCGTACTTCGACGAGATGGTCGCGTCCAAGCTCGAGGCGCATCCGACGGCGGTCGACGTGCTCGAGCGCATGACTCGGACACCGCGGCCGAAGTGGTTCCCGGCGGCGATGGAGGCCATCTGGAAGCCGTTCGGGCTTTCGGCGGGCACGTTCCAGCGGTTCATCACGGTCGGGACCTTTCCCCCGGCCATCCGGAAGATGTTCGACCTCGAGTGGACCGAAGACGACGAGCGGAAGCTCCGTCGGGTCGGACGCGCGATCGCCGAGGTGATGCCTCGTCTCCCCGAGCGCCTGCGGTACCTCCCGCTCGCGTACAAGGCTCGGAAAGCGGCGCGCGCGTCGTGAGCGCGACGACGGCGGAGCTGTTCAGGCTCGCGGCCGAGCACGCATCTGCCGATGAGACGGCCGCGCGGATCCTCGACGCCGCGATGGCGCAGTTCCTCGACTTCGGCTTGCGGCGGACGACGGTCGAGGACGTCGCCGTTCGCGCCGGCGTCACCCGCGTCACCGTCCACCGCCGGTTCGGCCGCAAGAGCGACCTGATCCAAGGGCTGCTGCTCCGTGAGCTGTCGCGCTTCCTCAAGGAGTTCGACGCGATCGTCTCCCCTCTGCCGACGCTCGAGGACAAGCTCGTCGAGGGCTTCGTCGTCACCTTGCGCGCCGCGCGTTCGCATCCGCTGATCACACGGATCCTGGCGACCGAGCCCGAAGTGCTCCTGCCCGAGCTGACGGTTCGCGGCGGGCCGTTCCTCCAGGCGGCATGCGCGTTCCTGGTTTCCTACACGCGCGAGCAGGCCGCGGGCTACGAGGAGGCCGACGTCGCGGCGATCGGAGAGATCTTCGTTCGGCTCGTCGCCTCGTTCTTGCTCACCCCGGCGGCG
Source organism: Actinomycetota bacterium (assembly GCA_040905475.1). Taxonomy (NCBI): domain Bacteria; kingdom Bacillati; phylum Actinomycetota; species Actinomycetota bacterium. Next base: position 28,121 of record JBBDRM010000052.1, on the reverse strand, counting down.
GTGTCCGATCTGGGAACCGACGCCGCGGCGCGCCGATACGCGGAGCGGCACCTCGCGCCGCTCCTGCGCACCGCGCGTTCGAAGCCCTCGCGCCGGAAGCGCTAGCGGGCGTCGATCTGGCGCCGTAGCACGTACTTCTGCACCTTCCCCGACAGCGTCCGGGGGAACTCCGTGACGAGCTCGAGCCGCTCGGGCGTCTTCTGCTTGGCGACGCCGAGCCCCTTGAAATGGGCGAGCACCTCGTCGAGGGTCAGCGGCTGCCCGTCGCGCGTGATGACGAACGCGCAGACCTTCTCGCCGTAGCGCGCGTCGGAGACCGGCGTGACCGCAGCCTCCTGCACCTTCGGGTGCTTCGCGAGTGCCTCCTCGACCTCGCGGGCCGAGATGTTCTCGCCGCCGCGGATGATGATGTCCTTCTTGCGGTCGGTGATCGTCAGGTAGCCGTCGGCGTCGATACGGCCGATGTCGCCGGTGTGGAACCAGCCGCCGCCGTCGAACGCGTCGGCGTCCATCGCCGGGTCCATGTAGCCGAGGAACTGGTCCGGGCCGCGCGAGCAGACCTCGCCCTCCTCGCCGGGGGCGACCTCGTTCCCGCCGTCGTCGACGAGGCGTATCTCGACGTCGAGCATCGGCCGGCCGTCGGTGTGCGCGCGCTTCTGGAGCGGGTCGTCGCCCGTTCCCATCGTGATCGACGGGTGCTCGGTGCATCCGTACGAACGCATCGACCACCACCCGACCGAATCCGCCTGCTCGATCAACGACGGTGCGACGTTCGCGCCGCCGACACCGAACAGCTGGAGCGAGGAGGTGTCGATGTTCGCGAACTCGGGATCGTTGAGCATCACCTGCATGAAGATCGGAGCGCCGCCGGATCGCGTCACCTTGTGCTGCGCGATCAGCTCGAGCATCCAGCGCGGATCGAACCCGTCCACGAGCACCAGCTTCTTGTAACCGCAGCGGAACGGCGCGATCAGGGCCGCGTATATCCCGGCGATATGGCCGATCGGGTTCGGCGACATGAATACGTCTTCCTCGCCGCCGCCCGACGCCGCGACGATCGCGCGCAGCTCGGCGAAGAACGTGTTGTGCGAATGGACCACGCCCTTCGGGTCGGACGTTGTGCCGCTGGTGTACGCAAGGATGTGCGGCTCGTCGGGCGAGACCTCGGGCCGCGGGAAGCCGTCGGTACCGCTCGCCTCGAGCTCGGAGAACGAAAGGCTGCCGTCCGGAACCTCGTCGCCGACGACGACGACCTGCTCGAGCCCCGGGAGCCGGGGGCGGATCTCCGCCGTCATCGCGAGGTAGTCGACGGCCATCGAACGGTAGTGGTCGGGTGTCATGAACACCTTCGCGCCGGACTGTCGGAGGATGAACTCGACCTCCTTGGCGCGGTAGATGTGGATGATCGGAACCACGATCACGCCGAGTGCCGCGCACGCGTGGTAGGTGATGCAGCCCTCGATCCAGTTGGGCATCTCCATCGCGAGCACGTCGCCTTTGCGCAGCCCGAGCCCGCGGAGCGCCCCGGCGAGCTTCAGCCCGCGCTCGTGGAGCTCGCGGTAGGTCAGCGAGGCCGGACGCTCGCGCGACTCGACGACGAACTCGGAGTCCGGCCAGCGCTTGGTGCACGCCTCCTCGAGGATGTCGTTGAACGACGCCTGGCCCCACAAGCCGCGCTTGCGGTACGCGTCGAAGAGCTTCTTGCGCGCTTCCTGGCGTGGGAACGTCTGGTCGAGCACGACTCACCCCCGGCTGTACGGACCGCCGATTCTAACGGCGACCCTCGGACGAGCGTCGACCGGTCAGAGCCGGTCCAGGACGATCCCCGCGATCCCGGCTGTGACCATGATCCCCAAGACGCTCCAGCGCGCACGCCATAGCACGACCGCGAGAAGCGTCCCGGCGAAGATGCCGGCCGCGCTCGCGTCGGGGATCGCTTCGGGGAGCAGGCGCACTGCGGTCACCGCGATCAGTCCGACGACCGCCGCGGCGACGCCGTCGAGGAGTGCGTGCGTGCGCGGCTCGTTCACGAGCCGCTCGAGTTGGCCGTGACCCACGAGCGTGAACGCGAACGCGGGGGCGAAGATCCCCAGCGTCACCATCAGGGCGCCGTCGAGCCCGGCGCCGAGGTACCCGACGAACGTGCCGAAGATGATCAGCGGCGCCGGCAGGACCCCCGACAGCGCCAGCGAGTCGAGGAACTGCGCGTCGGTGAGCCAGCGCCCGGTGACGACGGCGTCGCCGCGCACGAAGGGGATCGCGGTGTAGGCCCCGCCGAACGTGAGCAGGCCCGCCTTCAACCCGGTGACGAGCAGCGCGGCGAGGCCGGGCGCCGCGCCGGTGGCGACGGTGAGCGGGTCGAGCTCGATCCCCGAGGGATCCGCCGTGAACGCGATGGCGATCGCACCCGCGACGACGGACGCTCCGGCGGCCGGGTACGCGCCCCGCGCGGCGAACGCATGGGAGACGCCCGCGGTCAGCAGCGGGATCCAGAACGGAGCATCGAGCAGCTGAGCGACCGCCGTACCGGCCGCGACGAACCAGAGCCACGGATGCGTCAGCGCGTGGCGGGCGATCCGGATCACGGCCCGGACGATCAGCGCACCGACGGCAGGCTGGAGCCCGCTCAATGCCGCGGCCATCCACACGGAGGACGCGCCGTAGCGGACGTACAGGGCGGCAACGACGAGCACGAGCACGAACCCCGGCAACATGAAGCCCAGCCCGGCGAGCACGCCGCCGGTCCGTCCGCCGGCGATCGTTCCGAAGTAGACGCACAGCTCGTGCGCTTCGGGGCCGGGCAGCGCCTGATAGACCGCGAGCGTGCGGTTGAAGCGCTCCCGAGTGATCCAGCGCTCGCGCTCGACGAGCTCGTCGCGGATCATCGCGATCTGCGCCACCGGGCCGCCGAAGGCGAGCGTCCCGAAGCGGAGGAACCGCGTGAAGATCCGCGCGCGTGAGATCGTCGGCGGCCCGGTCGCGTCCGGCATCGGCGCAGAGACTATCCGGGCCGCCCGAAGGGCGGCCCGGATAGTCACCACGGCTGAGCGTTAGGGCTGCGGAACGATGCAGTCGTCTCCGCCGTACTCGCCGTACCCACAGAGCCAGGTATACGGATCGTCGGCGATCTCCTGCGTCTGCTCCACGGAGTTGTCCATCTGCGCCTGCGTGTACTCCTGGTCGAGGGGGCGCACGACGTGGTACTCGTCGGTGCAGGACGCGACCGGAACAACCGTGCCGCACGCGAAGTGGTCCATCACCGTCACGCCGGCCTGGGTGTCCTCCATCCCGTCGTTGCAGTACTTGCTGTCGGGATTGGGCTGCAGGCACACGTCCACATACGTCGCGCCACCATGGGCGTCGTGCACGCCTTCGCCCTGGATGGAGCCGTCGTGGCCATCTTCGCACTGGTGCGCCGCCTCGAACAGGAAGCAGTGGGTCGCCGCGAAGCCGGCGTGCAGCTCGTTCGGCGCCAGCTCGCCGTCCTCACCCGGCGAGCCGCTGGTTCCGCCGTAGAACCAGGCGCATAGCTGCCGGCTCTGGTACGTATCCGAGTTGGGATCTCCGGTGTTGCACTCGTCGCGCCAGCGCTGGGCGTCGTACCGTTGCGATTCGTCTTCGCGATCTTCGAGGTCGAACAGCGGGATGTAGGTGCCGCGCCAGTTCGGCTGGACCGGCGTCTCGTGGCATTCATCGGGGGTCTGCTCGGTCTCGGGATCGTCGGTGCACTCGTGGGCGCTGGCCGACCCTCCGAGAACCAGGACGCCGCCGACCACCGCGAACGCCACCATCATGAGCAACGCACGGAACCGCATGGATCCCCCTCTCACCCGAACCGGCCGAACCGCCGGCGTGGGTTGGCATTCGACGGCCACGGTCGTGTTTCCTATGGAATGTCACGAACTTCTCGATCCTCGGGGGCCCTTGGATGCTGCTGATCGGGATCGTTCCGCCGCCCGCCGACCCGTCGCTCGCGTCCGCGGCGTACGGCGGGATGCTCGGCGAGGGTTGGACGGTCGAGGCGTACAACGACCCTCGCGACATCCCCGACGACGTCGCCGCCGAGGCGGAATTCTTGGTGCTCCCGCCGGGGTCCGGGACGATCGACGCCGCGGCGTTGTCTCGGATGCCCAAGCTCCGGCTGATCCAGGTGCCCGGCCATGGGTTCGACCACGTCGACGTGGCAGCCGCGACCGCGGCGGGGGTGTCCGTCGCGACCGTCGCTTCCTCGGGCGCTGAGGCGCACACGGTCGCCGAGATGGCGATCCTGCTCGCCGGCGCGGCGAGCCGGCGGATCCTCCCCGGCGACCGCGCGGTGCGCGAAGGGCGTTGGGGAACCCTGACGATGCTGCAGGGCGGCATCTTCGAACTCGCCGGCAAGACGATCGGCTTGGTCGGGCTCGGCCGTATCGGACGCGAGGTCGCCAAACGCGCGCGCGCGTTCGACATGCGCGTGATCTACCACGACGTGTTCCGGCTCCCGCCCGAGCAAGAGCGCGAGGTCGGGGTCGAGTTCCGCGAGCTCGACGCCTTGCTCGGCGAGGCGGACGTCGTCTCGTTGCACGCGCCGCTCACGCCCGAGACGCGCGGGTTGATCAACGACCGCACGCTCGGGCTGATGAAGCCGATGGCCGTCCTGGTCAACACCGCTCGCGGGCCGCTCGTCGACGCCGCCGCGCTCGCCCGGGCGTTGCGAGACGGCACGATCCGCGCCGCGGCCATCGACGTGTTCGATCCCGAGCCGCCGCCGCCCGATCTGCCGCTCTACGAGCTCGACAACGTCGTGCTCCAGCCGCACTTGGCGGGCGTCACGGGCGAGTCGATCTTGCGGATCATCGCGGCCGCGATGGAGAACTGCCGCCGGGTAGCGCGCGGGGAGGATCCGTTGGACGTGGTGACCGAAGGCTCGTCACACTGACCACACGCAACCCTTAGGAGGCTCGCATGCTGGGTGGACGGATCGTCGCCGCATGGCTCAAGGCGCAAGGGGTCGACAAGTTGTTCGCGCTCACCGGCGAGCACGTCCTGCCCGTGTTCGACGGCTGCGCCGAGGAAGGGATCGAGGTCATCGCGACCCGGCACGAGCAGGGCGCGGTGCTCGCCGCCGAGGCCTACGCGCGCGTGACCGGGAAGCCCGGCGTCGCGGTCGTCACGGCCGGGCCCGGCGTCACCAACGCGGTGACCGGGCTCGCGGTGGCGAACACCTGCGGGAGCCCGGTGATGCTGCTGTCCGGACGAACCTCCACGAAGAAGCGTCTCTCGGGAACGTTCCAGGACGTAGACGGGCGCCCGATCACGGCGCCGGTCACCAAGTGGAGCGACACCGTTTTCGACGCCGAGCGGATCCCGACCTACCTCGAGGCCGCCTGGCGCCGGATGGTCGGCGGCCGGCCGGGCGCGGTGTTCCTCGAGCTCCCGCACGACGTCCTCAAGGCAGAGGCCGAGGCAGCGGTCTCGACCGTGCGGTTCGCCGAGCCGCCCGGCGCGTCCCCCGGCGCATTGGCAACGGCATTGAAGATGCTCGGTGAAGCCGAGCGCCCGATGGTCGTTTGCGGCAGCGGCGCGTTCTGGTCGGGCGCCGCCGAGGCGCTGCGGGGGTTCGCGGAACGCACGATGATCCCGGTCGCCACGCTCAACGCCGCGCGAGGCTTGCTCCCGGACGGGCACGAGTCGTGCGTGGGGTCGCTCGCCGACGCCGGTATCGCGCTGGTGCAGGCCGACGTGGTCCTGATCGTCGGCACGAAGTTCGACGTCAGCGTGACGTTCGGCGGACCGCCGCTGCTGTCCGGCAACGAGAAGATCATCCAGGTCGACATCGAGGCCACGTCGATCGGTCTGAACCGGATGCCGGATCTCGCACTGATCGGTGACGCGCGCATCGTGCTGACACAACTCGCCGACGGCTGGGACGCCAAGCCCAAGGACGCGTGGTGCCGCCAGGCGAAGGAGGCCGGCGGCCAGATGCACGAGGCCTGGGCGGCGATGACCGCGGGAGAGGGGTCGCCGGTACCGCCCGGCCGTGTTGCGCGCGAGGTGCCGGCCGAGGCCGGACGCGAGGCCATCCTCGTCTCCGACGGGGGAGACTCCCACACCTGGTGCATCACGACGTTCCCCGCCTACCGGCCCGGTTCGTACCTGCACACACACGACTCGCTGGGAACGATCGGCGTCGGCGTTCCGTACGCGCTCGGTGCCAAGGCCGCCGCACCCGATCGCCCGGTCGTCCTCTGCATCGGCGACGGCTCGTTCGGATTCGGCGCGATGGAGCTCGAGACGGCCGTGCGGCATAACCTCCCGTTCACCGCCGTGATCATGAACAACGGCGCCTGGGGGAACATCCGCCACGAGCAGGGCCGTCAGTTCAAGCAGACCGGCGCGACGCAGCTCTCGGTCGCCTCGTACGAGAAGATGGCGGAGGCGTTCGGCGGCCACGGGGAGCGCGTCGAGGATGCCGCGCAGGTCGGGCCGGCGATCCGGCGTGCGATCGACTCCGGGAAGCCCGCCGTCGTCAACGTGATCACCCAGCCGGGCGTGGTGAGCGAGATCACGAAGATGGTCGGCGACATGATGTCGATGCTGTGAGCCTCGTTCGGTGAGTCCCGCTCGGCGCTGGGACGCGATCGTCGTCGGCGCCGGCTCGGCCGGAGCGATCGTTGCGACGCGGCTGGCCGAGCGAGGGCGCAGTGTCCTGTTGCTCGAGGCCGGTCCCGATTTCGCGGACCCGGCTGCGATCCCGCCGGTCTACACGACCGAGCACAGCGCGACGTCGGTGCCGCACGACTGGGGCTACGTGAGCGAGGGCGACCGGCAGATCCCCTTGCCGCGCGGCAGGCTCGTGGGCGGCTCGTCGGCGGTGAACTCGATCGCGGCGGTGCGGCCGCAGCCGGCCGATCTCGATGCGTGGGGATTCCCCGAGTGGTCGTGGGACGCGTGCCTTCCCGCGATGTGCCGCTTCGAGGACGACGCCGACTACGGTTCCCAGCCGTATCACGGCGCCGGCGGACCGATCCGCGTGGAGCGCGGCGAGTTGGGCCGGATCTCGAGCGCGGCGCTCGAGGCGTGCGAGACGGCCGGGTACGCGTCGTGCCCCGATCAGAACTCGCCGGGGGCGACCGGCGCGGGCGCCCAGCCGGCGAACGTCGGCAACGGAGTCCGGCAGTCGACGCTGGTGACCTACTTGCGTGAGGCGCGAACGCTAAGTGGGCTCGAGGTACGCGGGGACGTTCTCGTGGACCGGGTCGCCGTCGCGGCCGGGCGAGCGATCGGAGTGATCGCGGGCGGAGAGGACCTGCGCGCGGACCTGGTCGTCGTCGCGGCCGGCACCTACGGCTCGCCGGCGGTGTTGATGCGCTCGGGGATCGGCCCGGCGGCGCACCTTCGCGACTCCGGGATCGAGACGCTGATCGACTTGCCCGTCGGCGACGGGCTCATGGATCATCCCGCGTTGCCCGGCGTGTACTGCGTCGCGCGCGACGCGGCCGATGCGGCGGTTCCCCTGACGCAACGGTTCATGCTCCGGATCTCGTTCGATGGGCGCACGGGCGAGGAGGACGCGCACATCTTCGGGCCGTTCACCCGCACCTCGGTGGGCGAGGCGATGCCGCCCGAAGGGTTCGTGATCGCCGGGTTCGGCGCGAAGCCGCGATCGCGCGGCACGGTGCGGCTGCGGTCCGCCGATCCGGGCGACGCCCCGCGGATCACGCTGAACTACTTCGCGGAGCCCGGCGACGTCGAGGTCATGCTCCGCACCGTGCGCGCGATCCACGAGCTGCTCGCGCAGCCGTCGTTGGCCAAGGTCACCGAGCAGGTGCTGTTCCCGGCGCCGGACGCGACCGACGACGAGATCCGCGAGATGATCCGGATGGGATCGCTCACCGATCACCATCCGGTGGGCACGTGCGCGATGGGCGGGGTCGTCGACGCGCATCTGCGCGTCCTCGGCGTCGAAGGTCTGCGTGTCTGCGACGCGTCCGTCATGCCCGACATCCCGCGGGCCAACACCAACTTCCCGACGATGATGGTCGCGGAGCGTTTCGTGGAGCTGCTGGACTCGGACCCCGGCTAGTCGAAGACGCCGGCTTCGGAGAGGCGCTCGAACTCGGCGTCGTCCAGGCCGAGGATCCCTTTGTAGACCTCTTCGTTGTCGCGACCGAGCGTCGGGCCGGGCCGGGTGAAGCTCGGCGGTGAGTCGGCGAGTCGGAAGCCGAGCGCTTCGTGGTCGTGACGGCCGAGCGCCGGATGATCCATCGGACGGAAGTGCTCGCGGTATGCGAGCTGCGGGTCGTTGGAGCAGTCCTCGAGGTCTTGGACCGGGCATGCCTCGAGCCCAGCTTGCCGGAGCCGCGCGGAGAGCGCGTCGCGATCCTGGGTGCTGGTCCACTGCTCGAAGTGTCTCTCGAGATCGTCGACGTTCGCGAGGCGGCCGGCAACGGTGGCGAACCGTTCGTTCGCCCACGCCGGGCTCCCCATGACGTCGACCAGGGTGCGCCATTCGTCGTCGTTCCATGCGGCGATCGCGATCCACCGGTCCTCGCCGGTGCACCGGAAGGCGCCGTGCGGCGCGGCTTCGCGCGAGCGGTTACCGAGACGGCCGGGAGGCGCGCCGGTCACCGCGTGCTCGACGATCGTCTCGCCGAGCGAATACACGGCGCACTCGACCTGCGAGAGGTCGAGGGAGGCGCCCAGCCCGGTGCGCTTCCGGCGGAGCAGCGCGGCGGCGACCGCCGCGGCGGCGAAACGCGGCGCAAGCGAGTCGGTGATCGTGCCGTACGGGCCCAGCGGCTCGCGGTCGGGCCAGCCGGTCAGATGGTTGAACCCCGACAACGCCGAGCCCTGGCCGCCGAAGCCCGGGTACTCGCGCTCGGGGCCGGTCTGTCCGTGAAGGCAGGTCGAGATCATCACGAGGTCGGGCTTCACCTTCTTCAAGTCGTCGTAGGCGAGCCCCCATCGGCTCATCGCGCCGGGCGCGAAGTTCTCGGCCACGACGTCGGCCCACTTGATGAGGCGGATCGCGATCCTCTTCGACTCGGGATGCTTCATGTTCAGCGTGACGGCGAGCTTGTTGGCGTTGAACGACGCGAACATCGGGCTGGCGTCGAGACTCTTCTGATCTGCCGTGATGGCGTAGAGTCTCAGGAAGTCGGGCCGGACCTTGGACTCGATGCGGATCACGGTCGCGCCATGGTCGCCGAAGTATCGGGTCGCGAGCGGCCCTGCCGCGCCCGCGCCGAACTCCAGGACCTTCAGGCCGAGGAACGCTTGCGCGCTCGTGGCGATGTTCTTCCCGGCGAAGACGCGCCACCGGTCGGGCGGGTCGTACTCGCCGGGCCGCGGCGCGGGGCGTGTTGCGCCGGGTGCTCCGTCGGACACGACGAACCGCCGCGGGATCGGGATACGGCCGAGCTCCGGATCATCGACCTCCGTGAAGAGTTCCCGCGCGTTGTACTGGCGGCTCGCGAGGATCTCGCGCGCGGTGTTGGCCGGCGCCAGCATCAGTCCGCGTTCCAACGCGTTGTCGTAGAGCTCGGTCATCGTCTTGATCGCGAAGAAGGCGGCGATCGGCTCGGAGATCGCGTCCACGTCGTCATTCGTCAGCGTCGTGTGCGTGTAGGAGTCCCAGTCGCGCTCGGTGAGCGCGGGGGGTGCGAAGCCCTCTTCGGTCATCCACGAGACGAGGCGTTTGAGGCCCGGGATGCGGGCAGGGCCGCCGCGAAGGCCGAACGACACGAACCCGTCCGCGCAGGGCCAGATCTCACGCTGGGTCGTGCGACCGACCCGCATCAGCGCACCTGCGCGCGAGCCTCGTTGTCGCGTCAACGAGTAGGCGCCGACGCGGCCCATCGTGGCCATCAGATGCGTCTCTTGCAGCGAGACGTCGACCAGCTGTCCGCGTCCGCTCGAGTCGCGCTGGTGCAGCGCCGCGAGGATCGCCGTGGCCGCTTCGGCACCGCCGTGGTACCAGGACGTGGGGAACGAGCATCTCAGCGGCGCGCGGCCGGGCTCGCCGGTCATGTACATCGTCCCCGCCTGCGCGAGCACGCCGAGGTCGGACGCGCGCCAGGCCGCTTTCGGGCCGGTAAGCCCGAAGGGCGTGATCGCGCACCAGACAAGGCGGGGGTGCTGATCGAGGCTCCTGGGTCCTTCCGATGCGATCACGACGTCTGCTTGCTCGATCAACGCGACCGGATCCTGAGCGATCACGCTGCGCTTGCCCGCGTTCAGGGCGGCGAAGGCGTAGCGACGAGCGCGCTCCGGATGCCCCCCTTCCGGTTCGACCATCGCCACATCGGCGCCGAGGTCGGCGAGGATCCGGCCGCACAGCCAGCCCGGCGCGTCGCTGAGGTCGACGACCTTGATCCCCTCGAGGAACGGGGTCGCGTCCATCCCTTTACAGCGCCGCCTCGACCTCGGTGGCTGGGACGACGTCGGCGAGCAACGGGAGCACGTTGTCGGCGGAGAACCGATGCCAGGCTTCAGGGTAGGACGCGCAACAGTCTTCGACGACGATGACGCGCAGTCCGCGGTTGGCCGCGGCGCGAACCACACCCTCCACAGCGATCGTGGTCGAGATCCCCGCGACGACGAGCGTGGTAGCACCGATGTTCCGGAGCACGTTCCAGATCTCCGTGCCGTGCGACGGATCGAGCGATGTGTACCGCGCGAGCACGACGTCGCCCTCCTGCGGTGCGATCTCGTCGAGCACCTGCGCGCCCCAGGTTCCGGCGACGAGTTTCGACCCGCCGCTGCGCGCGGCCCGGTAGATGGCGGGGTGTTCCGGCACCGGTAGTGAGGGGTGCCGCTCTTTGGTCGCGTACAGAACCGGAACACCTGCGACGCGGCAGCGTGCGAGCAGCGACGCAAGTCTGGGAAGGAGTCCGCGGCTCTGCACCGCCTCCGCCAGCTTCCCCGAAAGTCCTTTCGCGCCGACGAGCGAGGGGTGAACGAGGTCGTTCTGAAGCTCGACCACGAGCATCGCCGTGGCCCCACGGTCGAGGGGCTCGAGGCTCACTTCTGGATCGGCGCGTCGTCCTGAGCGGACGGGGCGCCCTCGTCCTCGAGGATCGCGAGGATCTGCTCGCGCACCTCCATCCGCTTCGGCTTCATGCTGAAGGTGAACGGCAGGGCGTCGAGCACGAAGATCCGGCGCGGGCATTTGTAGGGCGCGATCTGCTCCTGCGCCCACGCAAGCACGTCCTCGGCCGTCGCGGACGAGCCCGGCCGCAGGACGATCGCGGCCATCGGGCGCTCACCTTTGCGCGCGTCGGGCACGCCGACGGTCGCGACCTGCTCGACGTCGGGGTGTCTGCGGAGGATCTGGTCGATCTCGGCCGCGGCGACCTTGTAGCCGCCGGTCTTGATGATCTCCTTCGAGCGCGCGACGAAGTAGAGCATCCGCCACTTCCCCTGGCGGAGGACGTCGCCGGTGCGCAGCCAGCCGTTCTCCATCCCGGCTGCCGTGGCCTCGGGATCGTTCCAGTACTCGCGCGTGATCGTCGGGCCGGAGAGCAGCAGCTCGCCGGGTTGCCCACGCGGAACGTCGCGCCCTTCCTCGTCGACGAGCCGGAACTTCACCGGCGGCATCACCCAGCCGACGCAGCCGTCGCCGCACTCGAACGGCGGCGTCATGGTGACGTAGGAGTTCGCCTCGGCCATGCCGTAGCCGCGCATGAACATCGGCCTCTTGGGGCGACCGAGCGGCCCCGGCCGCGCCGCCAGGTCCCGGAACGTCCCGATGAGCTCGTCGGGGAAAAGGTCGGCCCCGCCGCCCCACATGCGGATAGACGAGAGGTCGGCCGCGCGCGCGCCGGCGTCGAGCAGCATCCGGAACATGGCCGGCGTCCCCGCGAAGAGCGTGATCCGCTGCCGGGCGATCGTCTCGAGGATCGACGCCGGGTCGAAGCGAGACATGAAGAACGACGGCGTGCCGAGCGCGAGGTGCAGCAGCATCGCGGCGTAGCCGCCGGCGTGCGCGACCGGCATGACGAGCAGCGAGAGCTCCGGCTTGAGGCGGGGCTTCATGGCGTAGACGCGACCATGGTTCCGCACGCCGACCATGGCGGCGGTGTGCGTGAGCACCGCGCCTTTCGGGAACCCCGTCGTGCCCGAGGTGAAGAACAGCAGTGCTACGTCGTCTTCGGACCGCGGCTCGACCGGGTCGATGTGCTCGGGCGCGTCTTCCATCAGGCGGCGGAACGAGACGCACGGCTCCGGAGCGTCCTCTTCGCCGATCATCGCCCACCGCTTCACCGCGGGAACCTCCGCCGCGTTCCGGATCGTGTTGTCGAAGACGGTGCGATCGCAGACGAGGAGCTCGGCGCCGGAGCGCCGCATGATGTAATCGATCTCCGACGGACGGAGCATGAAGTTCATCGGCACGGGGACGGCCCCGATCTTGCCGGCGGCGAAGTTCACGAAGGCCATCTCGATCCGGTTGACGGTGATCAGGCCGACACGGTCGCCCTTGCGGACGCCGAGCTCGCGGAGCACGTGCGCCATCCGGTTCACGAGGCGTCCGACGTCGCGGTACGAAAGAACGTCGCCGGAGAACCCCGGGTAGTCGATGGTGTGGTCGAGGGCGAACGCGGTTCGATCGCCGTAGAGATCGACGAGACGGTCGAGCCAGGTGGCGAAGTTGAATCGGTTCCGCTCGCGGATGAATACCCTGCGGCGGTCTGCCCATGCCGGCTCGGTGTAGTCGAGCGTGAGCGGGCCTCCGGGCGGATCGTCTATCTGCCTTGCCATACGGGCTTTCTCTTCTCCGCGAACGCGCGTGGACCTTCCTTGGCGTCCTCGCTCATGAAGACCTCGGCGGCGAGCGCGAGCTCTTGCTCGAAGGCTTCCTTGAGGTTGAGGCGCAGGCCGGTCAAGACCGATCGTTTCACCGCCTGGATCGCGAGCGGCGCGTTCACGAGGATCCGTTCGGCGTAGGAGCGCGCGGTATTCAAGAGGTCGCCGGGTGCCACGACCGCATTCACGAGGCCCATCCGCAGAGCGGTTTCGGGGTCGACCTGCTCGGCGGTGAGCAGGATCTCCATCGCCCACGGGAACGGGATCTGCCGCGGCAGACGTACGGTCGTGCCGCCGCCGGGGAAAAGACCCCGTTTTGGCTCGGCGATCCCGAAGGACGCATCAGTTGAAGCGACGCGCAGGTCGGTTCCGAGCAGCATCTCCATCCCGCCGGCGGTGCAGATGCCGTTGACCGCCGCGATCACCGGCTTGAAGAGGTCGAATTCACGGAGGACGGCGATCAGGCCGGCGTCGGCGGGGATGTCGGACTCGCCCTTGGCGAGCGCCTCGATGTTCTCGGTGACTGTCGGGACGAAGCTTTTCAGATCTGCGCCGACGCAGAAGGAGTTTCCGGTGCCGGTGATGATCGCGACACTGGCGTCGGGGTCGTCGCGGAAGTCGATCCACGCTTTGGCGAGCAGACCGAAGTGCTCCATGTCGAGCGCGTTCCGTCGCTCGGGACGGTTGATCGTGATGGTGGTGATGCCGGCGTCGGAGACGACCTCGATGGCCACGGTTCGATCCTTTCGGTTTCGGGGTCCGGTGAGGGCACCGGTATGCTGACTCTCGCGTCAGCCTACATCTTCAGGAGGGTGGCTCATGGTCGACAAATCCATCGTCGGTACCGAGATGGGCGGGTCGTGGATGATGGTCGAGCGCGGCAAGATCCGCGAGTTCGCCAAGGCGATCCTCGACGACGATCCCGCGTACGAAGGCGACGATCCACCGGTGCCACCGACGTTCACGATGGCGATGGCCCACTGGCCGGCTCCCTCGGGCGGGCAGGGCTCGGGACTGTCGAAGCTCGGCCTCGATCTGCTGCGCGTCCTGCACGGCGGGCAGGAGTACGAGTATCTCGGCGAGATCAAGGAAGGCGACAAGCTCTCGACCCGTTCGCGCATCTCGGACGTGTACGAGAAAGAGGGGAAGCGCGGGGGGACGCTCACGTTCGTAACCTCCGAGACGACGTTCACGAACCAGCGCGGCGAGGACGTTCTGATCGCCCGCACGATCCTCGTGCAGACGTCCAAAGCAGCGAGCTAGGAGCGGAGATCATGGAGCGGATCAACATCCATTTCGAGGACGTTCAGGAAGGCGACGAGATCAGCGACTGGCCGCCGGTCGAGAACGTGTCGCGGTCGCACTTCGTTCGCTACGCGGGCGCGTCGGGTGACTTCAATCCGATGCACCACGACGACACGGTCGCGACCAAGGTCGGCTACCCGAGCGTGTTCGGCCACGGCATGTTCACCGCCGGCGTCCTCGGCCACTACCTGGCCGACTGGGTCGGCGTCGGGAACCTCCGCAAGTACGGCGTCCAGTTCAAGGGGCAGCTCTACCCGGGACGTACGCTGACGCTGACGGCGAAGGTGACGCGCAAGTACAAGGAGAAGGACGAGAAGCGCATCGACGCGGAGCTCAAGGTCACCGACGATCAGGGCGCGGTCATCGTCACCGGCACCGCGACGGCGGCGCTTCCGAGCCGGGGCTAGCCCGCCCGCGCAGCACGTCCCCCCTGAGGGTCACCGCGGCGCGGTCAACCCCGTTCGAACTGCCTCGATCACGGTCGCCGGTCGCTGTGTCAGATCCGTCCAGGTGACGTGGATGACGCGCCAGCCGAGAAGGGTGAGCTGGTTCCCACGCGCTCGGTCGCGGTCCCACCGGCCGCGCCCTGAGTGCCAGCGGTACCCGTCGGCCTCGATCGCGAGGCGGACGGACGGGTAAGCGAAGTCGATCGCGGCGACGAGCCGGGCTCCGATCCGGACCTCGTACTGGAGCACGGGTTCCGGGAGGCCGCCTCGCCGAAGCGTCCGGAGCAGCCTCCGCTCGAACACGCTGTCGGGCACGGGCGCCGACCGGTCGCGTTCTTCGAGCAGGCGGCGCATCACCGTGATCCCGGGACGTCCCCGACGCCGCAGTTCTCTAAGTCGCCAGTGGAGCCGGGGGATCGAGACGATCCCTCTGCGGAGTGCGTCGTCCAGCGCCTCCTCCACGGCCTCGAGCGGGACCACCGACGCAAGGTCGATGAGCGTCCGCGCCGGCGTCGTCGCCGGGATCGCGTCTACCACCGTTACGTCGACGGCGGGGAGCCAGCCCCGGTGCACGATCCCGGGAGCGGCACGGTGACGGCTTCGGGGGACCGTCAACTCGACCGGCCCGGGGGCGAAGCCGGCCAGCTTCCATAGAGGCGCGCCCCCGCGATGCGAGACAACGGCTCCCTCACCCCAGGATAGACACGCCACGAGCAGCGATTGGCGCCACGACGCGACGCCTCCGGCGATGCGATAGACGCTCGGGCCGACGTGCTCCCAGCGACCGCGCTTCACTCGACGGTAGATCACATCCTTCGTAGCTCCGGCGTGCAGCGCTTGCTCACGGCTGAAGGCGCCGTGCTGCGAAGCGGCCACCTGCGCGATGCGCTTGTCGAACCCTTCCCGTTGCGCGGAGTCGTCGTGTGCGCGACTCATTGCGGCAGGAAATAGCACGGAGGTGCGTGCCGCGCGCCCGAATGCGACTCGATCGCGAACCATGAGGCCAACTGCTTGTTCGGGCTAGACTCCCCGCGTGTTCTACCGTCCCGACATCCAGACGCTCCCGAGGCATGAGATCCGCATCCTCCAAGAGATACGGCTCCGCGCGCTCGTCGAGCGCTCGTTCGACGTGCCGTTCTTCCGACGGATACTCGAGAGCGCGGGGATCGGCGCCGACGACGTAAAGTCGCTCGATGATCTGCTCCGCGTGCCGCGTATCACGAAGCAGGATCTCCGCGATTCCGAGGATTCGGTCCCGCCGTTGGGGGACTACCGCGGCGCATCCATCGAGCGTTCGGTGCGCCTTTCGACTTCCACCGGCACCACCGGACGACCGACGATCACCTTGTTCACGCCCCACGACCTGTCGGTGGAGTACGACGCCGCGTGCCGGTCGTTCGCCCGCCAGGGCTACGTGCCCGGCGAGATCATCACGCACGCGCACCCCGGTGGCCTGAACGGCGGCGCGGCGCTGCTCGGGGGTGCGATCGAGGCGTACGGGTGCCTCAACGTCTCGGTCGGCCCGCCGATGTCGAAGGCCGACGCGGAACGTGCCGTCACGTTGTGGCGGGAGATGAAGCCGCACCACTACGAGATGTTCGGACCGGCGCTCCACACCTTCTGGGAGACCGCCAAGGAGATGGGGCTCGACCCGGCCGCGGATCTGGGGATGCCGCCCCCCGGAGAGCTACCGCCGTGGCGTACCGTGTCGGCCGGGCTCGAGTGCTTCGCGTTCCTCGGCTCCGCGTGCGCCGAGATGAACGGCGCGCACGTGTGCGAGGACGAGGCGATCGTGGAGGCTGTCGACCCGGCGACCGGCGAGCAGGTGCCGGACGGTGAGCGCGGCTCGTTGGTCGTCACGACGCTGACGAAGGACAATTTCCTGCTCCGCTACGACCTCGAAGACCTGGTGCGGCTCGACCGCTCACCATGCCCGTGCGGCGAGACGCACCTTCGTGCGTTCTGGGACGGCCGCGCGAAGGACGTCGTTCGAGCAGGGGAGCGCGAGCTCCTCCCGATGGACGTGTGGCTCGTGCTCCGAGGCATCGAGGAAGTCGCCCGGCCGGCGGTCGAGTACCAGCTCGTGCGCACGGCCGACACGTCGGTCCTGCGCGTCCGGGTGGAGACCACGCAGCCGGGCCCCGGGCTGGAGCGGGGCGTCGCGTCGGGCCTCGAGGAAGGGCTCGGCGTACCGGTCCGGCTGGAGCTGCTCGAAGCGGGCGCATTGCCGCGACCGGCGTACAAGCCCGCGCCCGTGGTGGACGAGTAGGGTTCCGCCGATGGCTTACGAGACGCTGATCTACGAGGAGCGCGACGCGGTCGCGTGGGTGACGCTCAACCGGCCCGACAAGCTCAACGCGTTCAACGGCGTGATGATGGGCGAGCTATCGGAGGTGTGGCGGTCGCTGCGGGGCAACGACGCGATCCGCGTCGCGGTGCTCACCGGAGCCGGCGAGAAAGCGTTCTGCACCGGCATCGACCGGATGGAGGCGGTCACCGACCGAGACGACAAGCCGGTCGGATCGCCCGGCGACTCGCCGTTCATGTTCGACGATCCCGGCGAAGCGGTCGGCCCGAAGACCAACGATCTGTGGAAGCCGGTCATCGCCGCGGTCAACGGGATCGCGTGCGGCGGCGCCTTCTACATGCTCGGCGAGTGCGACATCATCGTCGCGTCCGAGAACGCGACCTTCTTCGATCCGCACGTCACCTACGGGATGACCGCGTCCTTCGAGTCGATGCACATGGTCTACAAGATGCCGTTCGGCGAGGTCGTGCGGATGCAGCTGCTCGGCAACGACGAGCGGCTGTCGGCCAAGCGCGCCTACGAGATCGGGCTCGTAAGCGAGGTCGTGCCGCTCGAACAGCTTCCCGAGGCGGCCGGCTGGGTCGCCGAGCGCATCGCCGAGAAGCCGCCGCTCGCGGTGCAGGGCACCTTGCGTGCCCTGTGGGCCGCTCGCGACCTGCCGCGCTCGCAGGCGCTCGAGCTCGGCTACACGTACGTGAAGATGGGCACCAACCAGGACTCGCTGCGCGAAGGCCAGCGCTCGTTCGAGCGCGGCGACCGCCCGAAGTGGCGCCTGCGCTGACCGTGATCTTTGGGTCCACATGTGCGCTCGAGCGGTGTCAGACAAGTTGACGTCGCCTTGTCCGACGGGCCCGCGAGAGGTGCCGGCGGACTGCGCGATCCTTCGTTAGGACGAGAGGCTCTCGGCGCCCGACGTTCCCAGGTAGGACTCGACCAGCGTCTCGTCGTGCTGCAGCTCGCCGGGCTCGCCGATGAACCGAACCTTCCCCTTGTGCAGGATCACCACGATGTCGGCGAGGCGCAGCGCGTGACGGACGTACTGCTCGACGAGCAGGATCGTCGTACCGTACTCGCGGATCGCTTGCACGTTGTCGAAGAGCTGTGACACGAGCCGGGGCGCCAGGCCGAGCGACAGCTCGTCGATCATCAGCATCCGCGGGTCGGTGATGACCGCGCGCGCGAGTGAGAGCATCTGCTGCTCCCCGCCCGAAAGCGTGCCGGCCGTCTGCGACCGACGGCTCTCGAGCACCGGGAAGAGCTCGAACACGCGGCCCAGGCGATCGCCGCCGTTGCGTCCGGCGTGGCTCGCCATGAGCAGGTTCTCGCGCACCGTGAGGCCGGGGAAGATACCGCGCCCTTCGGGGATGTGCGCGAGTCCCAGCTTCGCGATCCGATGGTCGGCAAGGCGGTCGATCCGCGCTCCGTCGAACGTGATCTCGCCCGCAGCGGCAGGGAGCATCCCCGAGATCGTGCGGAGCATCGTGGTCTTCCCGGCGCCGTTCGGGCCGAGCAGTGCGACGACGGCGCCTTCGGGGACGACGAGCGACACGTTCGAGAGCGCGACGAAGCGCCCGTAGCTTGCGTCAACGTTCCGCAGCCGGAGCAGGGGTCGCATCGTCCTCCTCTCCCAGATAAGCGGTGCGGACGGCGGGGTTGCCGGCGATCTCCTTCGGCGTCCCGTGCGCGATCAAGCGCCCGAAGTCGAGCACGTAGATCTCCTTGCAGACCTCCATCACCAGATCCATGTCGTGCTCGACGAGCAGGATGCTCACGCCTCGTTCCTCGTTGATCCGCTGCAGCAGCTTGCCGAACGCTCTCGTCTCGGAGGAATCAAGCCCTGACGACGGCTCGTCGAGCAACAGCGTCTTCGGGCCGGTGCAGAGCGCCCGGCCGAGCTCCAGGATCCGCGCGGTACCGACGGGCAGGTCCGAGGCGCGGCGGTCGCGAGCCCAGCCCAGGCCGAGCTCGTTCATCACGCGCTCGGCGATCTCGGTGCATCGCCGCTCCTCGCGCGGACGGCGGGGCAGATGCAGGAGATCGGAGACGAGGTCGAGCTTGCTCGCCGCCGTTTCGGCCGCGACGAGGAGGTTGTCGAAGGCGCTCATGCGGTGGAACAGCTCGAGCTTCTGGAACGTGCGCCCGATCCCGAGCTTCGCCCGGCGAGACGGCGCCATGGTGGTGATGTCGCGGTCGTCGAAGGTTACACGGCCCCGAGCCGGGGCGATGTACCCGCAGATCGCGTTGAACATGGTGGTCTTCCCGGCGCCGTTCGGGCCGATCAGCCCGACGAAGCCGGCGTCGCCTACGGTTATCGACGCGCCGTCGACGGCGACGAGCCCGCCGAAACGCACGGTGACGTCTTCGGTCCGGAGGGTGCTCATTCCCGGCCTCCGGCGACGGGAAGCGGCTCGGCGGCCGGTGGGCGTCGGTGGCCGAACGCGCGCAGGACGGCGTTCCCCCCGCGTCGCATCTCGCCGAACATGCCCTCGGGGTTCTGGGCCAGCGCGAGCGTCGCGCCGAGGCCGAACAGGATGAGCTGGATGTCGAGCATGAAGGGGACGTTGCGAAACACCTGCCGGTAGAGGCCGTAGAAGAGTCCGGCCGCGATCGCGCCTCCGATGTGGAACACGCCGCCGAGCACCGCCACCGTGAGATAGACGATCGCGTAGAAGGGGATGAAGTCGAGCCGGTTCGCGCTTTCTTTCTGCATGCCCGCGAGGATCCCGCCGAAGGCTGCGATGAAGGCGGACAGGCTGAAGATGAACACCTTGTACTTGACGACGTTGATCCCGAGGGAACGGCCGGCGGTTTCGCTGTCGCGGAGCGCGGCGAGCACCCGTCCGGTCCGGCCGGAGCGGAGGTTCGCCGCGACGACGACGAACAGCACCAGAAAAGCCAAGACGACGTAGTAGAACGCCAGATCGCTCTCCCCTCCCGGCGGCCGGGGCAGCCGCACCGAACCCTCACGGCCCGAAACGAACGGCTCGGTGAAGAAGAGGTCGTGCGCCATGAAGGCGAAGGCCAGCGTCACCAGACCAAGGAAGAGGCCGTGCAGGCGCACGGCGACCAACCCGAGCAACGCGCCCGCCGGAACCGCCGCGAAGGCGCCGACGATGAACGCGAGCCAGACCGGCCAGCCGAGGTCCGACACGAAGTGCGCGGCGGAAAAGGACGCGATGCCGAGGAACGCGGTGTGCCCGAGGGAGATCTGCCCCGAGAAACCCGTCAGGATCACGAGCGACAGGAAGATCAGCGCGTGGATGAGGCCGAACGTCAGCGATCTCTGCCACGAGATCGAATCCGAGAGCACCGGGAACAGCGCGATGAACGAGAACAGGGCGACCGCCACGCCCATGCGAGCCACAGGGGATGCGTGCTCGGCCAGCTCCCGGGTGCGGACGACGAAGCTGCCTCCCGTCGCAGCCCGGCGGAGCCTGCGAGGGGCGAACAACAGCATGATCGTCACGATCAGAAACGGGGTTGCGTTGTCCAGGTTCCCGATCACCCCTCGGAAGGTTCCGTACTGGACCAGGAACGCCTGGGCGA
This sequence comes from Actinomycetota bacterium, assembly GCA_040905475.1. Classification (NCBI taxonomy): domain Bacteria; kingdom Bacillati; phylum Actinomycetota; species Actinomycetota bacterium. The sequence goes on along the minus strand of JBBDRM010000052.1, from coordinate 7,730 downwards.
CGCCGATCAGCAAACCGCCGGCGAACGCGAGCGGCATGCTCTCGAGGTATCCGACGATGGCGGCGCCGAGCAGGAAGGCGATGATGAAGAACGGCAACGTGATCGGGTCGAGGAAGAGGCGGGGCGCCAGCAGGATGCCGGTGAGCGCGGCGAACGACGTGCCGAGCGCCCATGCGAGCCCGGAGATGAGGTTGGTGTTGATCGACATCAGCCCGGCGACCGCTCGGTTGTCGACCACCGCGCGGAACGCAACCCCGATGCGCGTGAACCGGAGCATCGCCGCGAGCGCCGCTGCGGCTCCGAGGGAGATCACCAAGATCAGCACCTGATCGGTGCCGAGCGTGGCGCCGCCCACGATCTTGATCGGGGTCTGCGGGAACAGCGACGGCACCGTCCGCGTCTCGGCCGTCCAGATCTTGATCACGATCCCCTGCAGGAGAACGCTCAAGCCCACGGTCGCGATCAGGCCGATGACGATCGGCTGGCCTTCCAAGCGCCGGAAGAGCTGGGCGTCGAGGAAGAGGCCGAGCAGCGGCGCGATCACCAGGATCACGATCAGCGCCGACAGCCAAAGGGGCACGCCCCACTGGACGGTGAGCTGCCAGTACACGAAGGTCGTGAACATGGCGAGCGCGCCGTACCCGAGGTTCAGGATCCGCGACGTCTTGTAGGTGAGAACCAGGCCGACGGAGGCGAGGGCGTAGACGCTTCCGGTCGCGAGCCCGATGAGGAGAGTGCGGAGAAAGTCCTCCATTGGCGCGGAACCGGACGTCTAGTCGGGCCCGCAGAGCTTGCAGGTCGTGTAGCCGGCGCCGATCGCCTCGTCGAGCGGCAGCTCCGTGCCTTGCTTCCCTTCGACGATCGGACATCCCGGCTGGTGGTAGCTGTGGCCGCCCGGGACGAGGTGGACGCCTGCGTCGTTCGCAGCTCGCCGCGGAGACGGAACGCTGCGGAGCGGCCCGGCCGACGCGGAGCCGATCACGTTCGTGAGGTCGGCGTGCATCTCTCGGTTCTCGCGCGACAGCGACGCGGAGGAGCCGACGATGCCGGCGACGATGATCAGCGCCATGCCGAGCAGTCCGCCCGAGATCAGATAGGGGATCTGCTCGGTGAGGATGTTCGTGTTCGCCGCGCCGTACCAGCCGAGCAGCACCAGCACGACGCCGAGCGCGAGCAGCCCCAAGGCAAGCAGGATGCGCGCGTTTTCGCGGAGGAACGTCGCGGTGTCGGCTCGCGAGCGCTCCTGCGCCTTCGGGCTCGCGATCGTCGGCGCAGCGTCCTGCGCGACCGCCTCCTGCGGGACCGCCTCCTGGCCGGCCGCGTTCTTGCGGCGGCGACCCACGCGCCGCAGGCGACTCACCTCTGGGGAGGGATTCACGGTGTCTGGGTCACCCGCCATCTCCGTAACGATGGGCCCATCGCCACCCCGATCGCAAGAACGAGGAAGCCGATGCCGGACCCGAGGAGCGCTTCGGATGGCATGCGCGCCACCAGCCCGTACCGCACCCGGGCCGGGCCCGGCTGCGACGGCAGTACGGGTTGGGGGGCGATACCGGGATCGACGAAGACCGGCCCGGCGTCGAGGTCTGGACCCGGGACGAACCCATCGTCGCCCGGCGGTGGCGGCGGTGGCGGCGGTGGCGGCACGATGGACGGCACAGCTTTCACGGCTGCGCTGAGCGACCGGACGCTCCCGATGGCGAAGGTGGCGGTCCCGCCCGAACCGGGACCGGGCACGATGTTCTGACTTACGCACAGGGGAAGATCTGGGAAGCTCGAGGTGAACTCCTCCGGCAGCAGCGGCATGACGTCTTCCTTCAGGCAGATCGACTTCCGGGTGAGCTCCTGGATCTCCGGAGGGAGCTTGGGCTCGATCTGACCGTAGATGACGTCGTTGACTATCTGCGGCGTGAAGACGGCCGGGACGGTACCCGCGACGGTGATGAGCAGGCCGCCCATCGAGGCGTCACCGGTCACGTCTTCGATCTTCGGCGACGTTTCAGCGGTGGCGATCTTGATCCCCGCGTCAGCGAGTTTGACCTCGAGGAACTGGCTGAGATCTTGTGTAATAGCCCCCGGGACCGGCTCCGAGACGCCGTCCAGATGGATCCCCGCGTCGTCGATCGTTGCTCCGTACCGCTGTCCGCTCATCAGCACCACGACGTCGGACACGGTGAGCTTGGACTCGGCGGTGGGCTCGGCGCCGTCGGAGGAGGTCTTGACCTCCGAGATCACGGCCCCGATGTTCACGGTCAGCTCGGGGCTGACCACGATCGAGATGTCCCGCGCGACACTCCGCGCGAGGTGGGAGACCCGGTCGGCCGAACGGTGGCCTTCGCTGGTCGCCTCCAGATGCTTGATGGTGATGAACCCGAGCGAGACCCTATTGGTCGTGACGTGCCCGCTGCTCTCACCCGCGGACGCCGTGGCCCGCAGGAGGGAGTTCTCGATCGTCAGCAGCGGTCCGGCCGAGATCACGCCCGACTGCGGCACGCGTTCGGTGGTGTGCGCCTCGTCGACCGGCTCCGGATCGGCATCCGTCGGCGGGTAGACCGCCTGCCGGTAGAAGGGCATCCCCTCGCCGAGCGCGCCAACGAGGAGGTCCCCGGGGAAGAGCTGCGCAGCGGACCCGCGCGCCGCTCCACCGGCTTCCGAGTTGAGGTCGCTGCGCGCGAACGGGAGGCCGAGGTCTACCAGCCGCTCGAAGAGGCTCCCCGCGAACCCGAACGCGACGTCGAGCCCGCGAGCCTCCCCGGTCGCGCGGTAGCTCTCGATCGGCGTGCCGGCGGACGATGAAACGGCGGCGGCGAACATCAGCGCGCACGCGAGGCACGCCGCGACGCTCGCTGCGGCGACGCGCCTGCCTGCGGTCATGGGACCCTCCTGATGAGTCCAACGATCAGGAGGATGGATGGGCGCACGATCGCCGGCCTCAGCATGTCGTCACGAAATCCCTGATCTCGTCGGCGTTCGGGAACTTCAGTTGGTTCGCGCAGAAGTACTCCCACCAGTTGAAGAGGTGGCTTTTGTCCCAGAAGTCTGGGGCGCCGGCAGGACCGCTCTTGTCGTTCGGGCGGAGCTCCACGAACTTGCCGTTGCGAACCTGCACGAGCAGGTCGGAGGAGTAGATGACGTGCTCGCTCGGCCTGGTCGGAGAAAGGAAGCCGTTCGCGGAGAAGGACGGCAGCGAATCGACGTTCTTGAGAACGCATTTGCGGGTCAGGTTCGCGCCGCAGGCCGAGACCGCCTGAACGAACAGCGCCGCTTGTCCCCACCCCGGAGCCCCGAAGCTGCCGGGAACCTTGAAGCCGGGAACGAATCGACGGAGCGCACTCACGTACCGGTCGAGCTCCGGATGGCTGCACGGCGGAACCGGACGGCCCTTGCTGTCGAAGCCCGCGCACCGCTCGAACGGGATCTGCGGCATCGCCATGTACGCCCCTTCGGTCGACTTCCGCGGCTTCCCGGTCTCGTCACGGAGGAACGACGGAAGGTACGAGGTGAAGGTCGGGGCGTACACGTCGTGCTCGACGTTCTGGCTGAGCATCGCGTCGGCGAGCTTGATGTTGTTGAAGTTCTCCATGGTGGTGTAAACGGCGAGCGGGCCCTTGCTCGGCGGGCACTGGCCGCTCATCCGGTTCGCGTAGCTGTTGAAGTTGTTGTCGAAGACGTTGGCTTCTTGCTCGAAGCAGATCGTGACCTGGCCGGTGGGGTATGCCTCGCTGGATTTGAGCATCGCGGCTTGGAAGGCCCACGCGTTCGCCTTCGAGACAAGCGACTCGCCGACCGAGAAGACCGCAACTTGCTTGATCCCGTTGATCCGGTTGACGTACTCGGAGCCGCTCGCGGCAACGCCGATCAGATGCGGCTGGAGCTGGCCGGGGACGCCGTAGGTGAGCTTCCCTCGCGAACGTTCGTAGCTGAGCGGGAAGCCGATGTCGGGGATGCCGTACTGCTGGGCCGTCTCCGCCGTCGGACCGTCGGTGTCCGGCGCGGAGATGCTTCCGACGAACGCGAAAACCCCGATCTCTTTCGCGAGCTCGAGCGCCGCGGTCTGGTTGTTCGCCTTGACGCCTTGATCGTCGCGGATGAAGAGCTGGAACTTGCGATTGCATATGCCGCCCTGCGAGTTGACGAGCTTGAGGTAGGCGTCGACCGCCTCGATATTCGGGTCGAACTGACCGGGGAAGGATCCGGTCTTGGCGGAGATCATCCCCACCTTGATCGTGCTAGCGGTCACACCTTTGTCCGTAGCGCCCCCACGACAGTTTGGATTTGAGCCGGGCCCCTGGATGCCTGGGATCTGGTTCACGCCGTTCGGGCCGCCCACCGTTCCGGTCGCGGTGGGCACCGCCGTCGTGGTGCTGGTCGGGTTGGCGGTCGGCTGACCCTGGCCGAGGAGGCCGGCGTCCAGCGGGACCACGCGCGAGCCACACGCTGCGGCAACGAGCACCAGCAGCAGCACGAATGCGGCGATGCGGAAGGTTCGGTTCATGGCTCCCTGGGTTGTCCTCTTCCCGCTCCCTCCTCTGCTTATTCAACTCGCCGGGGGCGGCTCCTGCCACGGGAGCCCGGGACGGAGAAAGGGATGTTTGAAACCTCGGTCAGATCTTGCGGATGCGTCCCTCCCAAAAGGGGTCCCGGAGCTCGCGTTTGCGGACCTTGCCGCTCTCGTCCCGCGGCAGCTTGTCGACCAGCTCGACCCGGCTCGGACACTTGTAGTGAGCGAGGTTCTCCCGGCAGAAGGCGATCAGGTCCTCCGGCTCGACGGGGGCGCGCGGCTCGACCACCGCCAGCACCGCCTCACCCCACTCTTCGTCAGGGATGCCGATCACGGCGCAGTCGCCCACCGCGGGATGGCGGTAGAGGACGGCTTCGACCTCGGCCGGGTAGATGTTCGCTCCGCCGGAGATGATCAGGTCGACTTTGCGATCGGTGAGGAACAGGTACCCGTCGTCGTCGAGGTACCCCATGTCACCCACCGTGTAGCGGTCGCCGAGCCACGCCTGCGCGGTCTTGTCGGGGGCTCCGCCGTACTCGAAACGCACGCCGCCCATCGGCGAGACGTAGACGAGGCCGACCTGACCTCGGGACACCTCCTTGCCGCGCTCGTCGAGGATCCACATCTCGATGCCCGGCGCGGCGCGACCGACCGAGCCCGGCTTCGCGAGCCACTCATCCGGCGGGATGATCGTGGCAAGCCCTTCGGTCATCCCGTAGTACTCCCAGACCGTGTCCGCGGGGAAGAGATCGATGATGCGGCGCTTGACGTCGACCGGACACGGCGCGGCCGCATGCAAGATGCGCTTGATGCTCGACAGATCGCGGTTGCTTCGAGCCTCGTCCGGCAGCGCGAGGATGCGGATGAAGTTGATGGGAACCATGTGGCTCCAGGTGACGCGCTCCCCATCGATCAGTTGCAAGCATGTTCCCGCGTCGAAGTGCTCCATCAGCACAACTGTGTGACCGAGCAGCAGCGCGAAGTTTGCGAACGCGCACGGGGCCGTGTGGTAGAGCGGCCCGCACGCGAGATGCACCTCGCCCGGGTCGGTCAAACCGGCGAGCTGCGGATAGGACGTCGCGTTCGCGAGATATGCCTCGCGGGAGGGATCCGGCCGCCGGATCGCCTTCGGCACGCCCGTGGTCCCCGACGTGTAGTAGCGGAAGAACACCGGCGCCGGGTCCAGCGAATGGTCGGCCGGCGTTTCCTGCTCCGCGGTGACGGCCGCTTCGTACGGACCGCCGAGGTGAAGCGCCGGGAGGCCGGCCATCGTTTCCGCCGCGTCGGGCTCGGCGACGATGAGACGCGCGTCGGCGTCCTCGACGATCGCTCGGACCTCCTCGCGCTTGAATCGCCACGACAGCGGGATCACGGTTGCGCCCAGGCGCGCGGCGGCCGTGGCGGATTCGAGGAACTCGATCCGGTTCCGTAGCGCGACCACGACGCGATCCTCGGCGACGACGCCGAGTCGTTGGAAAGCGCGGGCGGCCTGGTTCGCCCGGCCGTCGAGCTCGGCGTAGGAAAGGCGCCGGTTGCCGGCGATGATCGCCGGCTTCTCGGGCCGGGCGCGCGCGTGCGCCGCGACCCCGAGCTCGGCGGTGCTCACCGCGTGTCCTCGAGCCGCTTCGCTCCTTCGGGGATCGTGCCCGACGGAACGACGTCGATCTCGGCGCGGAGCCGGGCGCGGCCCTTCACGGCGTCCGCGATCCGCTCGCGGAGCTCCGGAGAGTCGTCGGCGTTGAGCTCGATCTTGAGGCGCAGGTCGTCGGTACCACGGGGCTCACGCCCGACGACGGCTTGCCAGCGAGCGACCTCGGGGAACCGGGTTAGGGCCTGTGCGATCTCCTCGGGGTACAGGAACATCCCGCGCACCTTGGTGGATTCGTCGGTCCGGCCGACGAACCGCCCGATCCTGGGACCGGTGCGGCCGCACGGGCAGGGATCGTCGCGGAGCGAGACGAGATCTTGGTTCGCGAGGCGGAGCAGGGGACGGTTCGCGTTGGCGACGGTCGCGACGACTTCGCCGGGCGTGCCGTTCGGCACCGGCTCGTGCGTCTCGACGTCGAGGACCTCGAGGATCTGATCGGGATGGAGATGCATCCCCTGCGAAGCCCAGCACTCGTACGCCGGCATCAAGCCGTCGGCCGAACCGTAGATCTGCCGGACGCGCGCGCCCGTCCGATCTTCGAGCTCGGCGCGAAGCCCTTCGGGGAGACGTTCGGCGGTGACGAACGCGACCTCGAGCTTCCAGTCCCTGCGCGTGTCGAGGCCGAGCTCCGACGCCTTGTCGCAGAGCAGCTTCAGGAAGGTCGGCGTTCCCACGTATCCGGCGACCGGAAGCTTCGCGAGGATCTCCGCCTGGAGCTCCGAGTTCTGCGGCCCGGCGGGGATCACCGCGCAGCCCATCGCGTGGAGCTGGTCCTCGAGCCCGAATCCGGCCGGAACGAGGTGGTAGCTGAACGTGTTGAGCACGATGTCGCCCTCGCGGAACCCCATCGCGTGATAGGCGAGCGCGAGCGGCGACTTGCCGCGCTCGGCCGGCGTGTCGGTGCGGCGCTGCGACGCGTAGAACATCGGGCCGGGCGAGACGTAGATGCGCTTGGCCTCGTTCAACGGGATCGTTCCGGTGCCGACGCCTGTGGAGCCGATCGTCTCCTTCTTGGATGTGATCGGGATCCGGCTGAGATCGTCCATGCTGGTGATGTCGCCGGGCTTCAACCCTGCTTCCTCGAGCTTGCCGCGGTAGTGAGGAGAGTGCTCCCAGCAGATCTCGACGGTCCGCTTCAGGATCCCGGAGAGATGGGCGCGGCGGCCGTTTTCGTCCAGCGCCTCGTTCGGGTCGAGCCAGCCGGTGGTCCGCTCGTCGCGCACGGATCGCAACCTAATCGAAAGTGTTCGGCGCTGAACACTTTCGGTTAGCCTGACGATCGATGCCTCGTCGCAAGGTCGTCATCGCCGGTGTCGCCGAGTCCCGCTTCGGCGAGGTCCCCGACGCGACCGCGCTGCAGCTCCATCAGGAAGCGGCGGCGCTCGCGCTCGCCGACGCCGGTCTCGCTCCGGGCGACGTGGATGGGTTGTTCTCGTGCGGTCCTGATCTGATGCATCCGATCGTGCTCGGCGAGTACCTGGGCCTGCGGCCCGGTTACGTGGACGGGACGCAGGTCGGCGGGTCGTCGTGGGAGTTCTTCGTCCATCACGCGGTCGGCGCGATCGAGGCCGGGCTCTGCGA
>JBBDRM010000051.1 GCA_040905475.1 Actinomycetota bacterium | reverse complement strand
GCGAGCGGGTCGGCCAGCGGGGGGCCGGAAGCGTCGGCGGCGATGCGTGCTGCGTGGCTGACGGCCGAATGGTCGGCGACGGCCGCATCGACCACCGACCGGAGTGATTGCCCGGTGCCGTCCGGACGGCCCACGTAGCCGATCTCGAACGGAGCTCCTGAGTCGAGGGCCCGGTCGAACCCTTCACCGATGACCACTCCCCCACTGAGGTTGCCGCGCGACACCAATGACCGGAGCTCGTCGGCCGACGCAATCGGCACGACATCGATCGTGTCGGAGGCGTCGATGCGCTCGACCAGGACGCGGGCCGCGGCGTCATCGGATGTGACCGCCCCCAGCTGTGTCGAGGCGCCGGCGCCGAATTGCAGACCGATGAAGATCACCAGCGCCAACGGGAGGACGAAAACGAAGAAGATATTGGATCGTTCGCGCAGGAAACGGAGCAGTTCGACGCGGGAGATGGTGACGACGCGACCGACCGTGCGCATCATCGATCCGCTCCGCGCAGGCGCACGATCCCCGGGATGGCCGCCACCACGCCGAACAGCACGAGCGCGCCCGATGCCGGCAGAACGGCGGTCCAGGATTCTGCGCCGGCCAGGTCACCGAGTCCCCGCAGGAACCAGCCGTGCGGTGACACGAGTGCGAGCGTCCCCAGCAGACCCGCGCCGACGGGGAAGAAGACGCCGCCGGCCAGTCCCAGCACGAGGGCCACGATGGACTGGAGGTTGCCGGCCTGCTCCGCCGTCTTCGCGAACGATCCCACCAGCGCCATGACGCCGAGCGCCGAGATCACTCCCGCCACGACCAGGATCCCGACGCCGATCGGGTCACCCCACGACGCCCCGAGGAGCACGGCACTGGCCACCGACAGCACGGTCATCGACACGACGCCCAGGACGAACGCGCCCAACGCCTTGCCGAGGTGGACCGCCATGATCCCGATGGGAGCCGCCAACAGACGTGGGAGCGTCCCCTGCTGCCGCTCCTCGAGCAGACCGGTGATCCCGAACGAGACGGTGAAGAAGAGGAAGAAGACGGCCATGCCGGCCGCGAGGTAGCTGGTCGGATCGAGCTGACGGTCCGGAGTCACCAGCGCACGGGTGCTGATCGCCGGCGTCTGACCCACGACCCGGCCGGCGAGTTCCTCCATGTCCTCGAACGACACCTCGCCGTCGGCGGCAGCGGTGGTGGTGGCGACCGTCAGACCGACACGCTCCAGTTCGGCCCGATAGTTGTCCGCAATGCCACGTGCGACCTCCGCCGCCAGTCCTCGATCGGGGTTGGCGAGGACCCGGAGCTCGGCTGCCCCACCGGCCTGCACCGCCTGACTGAACCCGTCGGGAAGGACCCAGGCGGCATCGATGTCGCCAGCTTCGATCGCCGCCCGCGCCGCCGGTTCCCCAGCGAAGGAGGTTGCCTGGACGAAGCCGGACTCGACGAGCCCCGGCACGAGACCGTCCACGAACCCCTCCGTGACCTCGCCGCCGTCGAGGTCGACCACGCCGACCATCAGCTCGAAGTCTTCGTCGGTCGGGAACACCTGCGCGAAGACGAAGGTCAGGGCCAACGGCACCACGAGGGCGAACAACAGGACACTGCGATCCCGGAGTCGCAGGCGAAGGTCCTTGCGCAGGATGATGGCGGCCGCACGCAACACCGCCTCAGTCCCTCAGAGCTTTGCCCGTGAGATGGAGGAAGACGTCCTCGAGGTCCGGTTCGCGGACCTCCACACCACTGACGTCCGCACCCGCTTGCGTCACTGCCGCCAGGAGCGCCGGGAGCCGCGGCGCCGCGCCATCCAGCAGGCAAACGATCGTCTCATCCTCGGCGTCGGCGGAATGCACACCGGCGACCGCGGCGCAGGCTCGGGTCGCGGCGGCGAGGTCGCCCGCGACCTTCAGCCGGACGACGTCCTGACCGGCGATCTTCGCAATGAGTTCGCGGCGCGTCCCTTCGGCGACCAGTGCACCTTGATCGATGATGCCGATCCGATCACACAGACGTTCCGCTTCCTCCATGTAATGGGTCGTGTACAGCACGGCCATGCCCTCGACCGCGAGGCTCTCGACCGATTCCAGGATCGCGTTGCGCGACTGGGGGTCCACGCCGACGGTCGGCTCGTCGAGGATGAGCAGTTTGGGCTCGTGCAGCATGCCGATGCCGATGTTGAGACGGCGCTTCATGCCCCCGGAGTACTCCCCCGTCCGATCATCACCCCGGTCCATGAGCCCGATGACGTCGAGAACCTCGGCGATACGGCGCTTCCGACGGTCCGCATCGAGCCCGTAGAGGCGGGCGAAGAAGTCCAGGTTCTCGCGGGCGGTCAGGTCGGGGTAGATCGCCAGTTCCTGTGGCACCAACCCGACGTTCCGTCGCGCCTCGGTGGACCGGGGACCCATGTGATGACCGCCGATGACCACGTCGCCGGCGTCCGGCACCAGCAGACCGGCGATCATCGAGATCGAGGTGGTCTTGCCCGCACCATTGGGGCCGAGCAGGCCGTAGGTCTCGCCGACACCGACCGAGAAACTCACGCCCTGGACGGCTTTGACGTCTCCGAAGGAGCGCTCGAGGCCGACACAGGTAAGGAGATCTTCCACGAGACGGCCCCCGGTCCGGTGCCGTCAGACGTTAGCGGCTCGCATCGCGGCAAGCTCGCGTTTCAGGTCGGCGATCTCATCGCGCAACCGCCCGGCATACTCGAAGCGCAGTTCCCCCGCAGCTTCGTGCATCTCCTCCTCGAGCCGTTGGATGAGTGCCGCCAGATCCTCCTGTGGCAACTCGCTGGCGTCGACCGACGTTCCGGTCACCGCCGCGGGCGATCCGTCGGGCCGGTAGTCCTCGCCGAATTCCTCGGCCCGAACGGCCGCGATGATGTCACCGACGCGCTTACGGATCGTCTGCGGATCGATGCCGTGAGCGGCATTGTGCGCGACCTGCTTCTCCCGTCGCCGCGTCGTTTCGTCGAGTGCCTGCTGCATGGCGTCGGTGACGTGATCGGCGTACATCACGACGTAGCCGTCCACGTTCCGGGCGGCACGGCCGATCGTCTGGATGAGGGACGTCCCGGACCTGAGGAACCCCTGCTTGTCGGCGTCCAGGATCGCCACCAGAGCCACTTCCGGAAGATCCAGCCCCTCCCGGAGGAGATTGATACCGACGAGGACGTCGAACTCGCCCAGGCGCAGTGACCGCAGGATCTCCACGCGTTCGACGGTGTCGATGTCGGAGTGCAGATAGCGCACCCGCACCCCATTTTCCAGGAGATAGTCCGTGAGATCCTCGGACATCTTCTTGGTCAACGTCGTGACCAGCACGCGCTGGTCACGTTCGGTCGTCACCCGGATCCGCTCCATCAGATCATCGATCTGTCCGGCGGTCTGCTGGACGACCAGCTCCGGGTCGACCAGACCGGTCGGCCGGATGATCTGTTCCGCGATCGTGTCCGACTCGCGTCGTTCGTATGCGCCGGGAGTGGCGGAGATGAACAGTCGCTGCCCGATGCGGTCGAGGAACTCATCGAAGGTCAGGGGCCGGTTGTCACGGGCGGAGGGAAGGCGGAAACCGTGTTCGATCAGGTTGTCCTTGCGCGAACGATCGCCTTCGTACATCCCCCCGACCTGCGGCACGCTGACGTGCGACTCGTCCATGAACACGGCGAAGTCGTCCGGGAAGTAGTCGAGCAGGGTGTAGGGGGCCTGGCCGGGGGCGCGGCCATCGAAATGCCGCGAGTAGTTCTCGATGCCGTTGCAGAAGCCGACCTCCCGGATCATCTCGAGGTCGTAGTTGGTCCGCATCTTGAGCCGCTGCGCTTCCAGCAACCTGCCCTCGCGCTCGAACTGCTCGAGTCGTTCGCCGAGCTCCTCCTCGATGCTGACGACGGCCCGCTCGAGCGCCTCGCGCGAGGAGACGTAGTGCGATGCCGGGAACACGGCGATCTGTGGGACCGGGCGTGAGACCTCGCCGGTGAGGGTGTCGACCCGGACGATCCGCTCCACCTCGTCGCCGAAGAACTCGATACGGACGGCCTTCTCGTCGTCGGCCGGGAACACCTCCAGGGTGTCCCCCCGGACCCGGAAGGTGCCACGCACCAACGTCAGATCGTTGCGCGAGTACTGCAGGTCGACGAGCTTGCGCATCGACGCCTCCAGACCGGCTTCCGCTCCCTCCCGGAGCGCCAGCACATGATCCTCGTACTCGTAGGGGGATCCGAGCCCGTAGATGCAGGAGACCGAAGCGACGACCACGATGTCGCGCCGGGACAGCAGGCCCATCGTCGCGCGGTGCCGTAGGCGGTCGATCTCGTCGTTGATCGACGAGTCCTTCTCGATGTAGGTGTCGCTCGAGGCGATGTAGGCCTCGGGTTGGTAGTAGTCGTAGTACGACACGAAGTATTCGACGGCGTTGTCCGGGAGGTACTCGCGGAACTCGTTGGCGAGCTGTGCCGCCAGCGTCTTGTTGGGCGCCATGACGAGGGCCGGCCGCTGGATGCGTTCGAGCACCTTGGCCGCCGTGAACGTCTTGCCCGTGCCCGTGGCACCGAGCAGCGTCACCGCCCGCTCCCCGGCCTCGAAGGCCTCCGCGATGGCGTCGATCGCCGCCGGTTGGTCCCCGGCGGGCGCGTAGTCGCTGACCACACGCAGGGGCGTGTCGTCGCGGACGTTGCGGTGGAGCAGGGACCGATCGGGCATGAGAGGAAGATACCCGTGGCCTGCGACAGGATCGTGCTCACGGCGCCAGGCGCCGGACCTAGCGTGTGGACGACCTGGCGGCCTCCAGGAGGCGCTCGTGAATGGCGTCAGTACGGGTGAGGAGCTCCTCACGGGATCCGGTGTTGTCGATGACGTGGGTGGCTGCAGCGCGACGCGTGGTGTCATCGGTCTGGGCCCGGAGGCGAGCTTCGATGTCCGCCTTCTCGAGCCCCCGCGCATCGCGGAGACGCTGGACCCGGAGTTCCACGGGCGCCAACACGACCACGACGGCGTCGAAACGGCCCGTCTGCCCGGTTTCGATCAGCAGCGGATGGTCGACGACCGCGATGCGGCCGGGCTTCCCGTCCGCCCCGAGTTCGGCGATACGCGCCGCGATGCGCGCGGCGACGTGGGGGTGGGTCAGGCGGTTCAGGTCCGCACGCGACCGCTCGTCCGCGAAGGCGACGGCCGCGAGTGCGCTCCGATCGAGCTGGCCGTCGTCGCGCAGGATCGCCTCACCGAAGCGGTCGACCAGTGCGGCCAGCGCCGGTTCACCGGGTTCGACGATCTCGCGCGCGATCGCGTCGGCATCGATGACGTCGGCGCCCAGATCTGCCAGCCGCGTCGCGACGGTGGACTTCCCACTGCCCATGCCCCCCGTCAGTCCGACCAGGTACATCCCGACTCCATGTCATTCCCGGGGTTCGGTGCCAAGGGTTGAACGCCAAGGCTTCAGCGCCAAGGGTTGAGCCCGGCACGTGGCCGGGCTCAACCGATGCAGCAGGTACGAGAACTCAGGCGTCAGCGTCCTTCTCCTCGGCATCAGCCGGAGTCGCAGCCTCGGGTGAGGACTCCTCGGCAGCCTCGGGCTCTTCGGCCGCTTCCGTTGCAGACTCGCCAACAGCCTCGGTTTCCGCAGCCTCGGGTTCGGGCTCCACGGCGACGTCGGCATCCGCGGAATCGGTGGGGAGTTCGGCTTCCGCCAACGCCATCTCTTCCGGCGTCTGGTCCTGACTCCCGATACCCGCCTGCGCGAAAGCGGCCGCGAACGCGCCCGAGGGCGCGCTGTCGTCGCCTCCGGACGAGTAGGCCGCCTCGACGACCGGCTGCTGTTCCTCCTCGTAGCCGCCCTCGTCCTCGACCGGACCATCCCCGGCCTGCGCCTGCTTCAGCGAGAGGCTGATGCGCCGCCGGACCGTGTCGATGTCGATGACCTTGACCTCGATCTTGTCACCGACGTTGACGACGGCCTCGGGGACCTCGACGTGACGCTCGGCCAGTTCCGAGATGTGAACGAGGCCTTCGATGCCGTCGGCCACCTTCACGAAGGCACCGAACGGCACCAGCTTCGTGACCTCGCCGTCGACAATCTCCCCGACAGCGTGTTCGCGCGCGAACTTCTGCCACGGATCTTCCTGCGTGGCCTTCAGCGAGAGCGAGACGCGTTCACGGTCCATGTCGACGTCGAGCACCTCCACCTCGACCTCGTCACCGACCTCGACGACCTCCGAGGGGTGGTCGATGTGCTTCCAGGAGAGTTCGGAGACGTGCACCAGCCCGTCGACGCCGCCCAGGTCGACGAACGCGCCGAAGTTGACGATCGACGAGACGACACCGGCCCGGACCTCGCCCTTCTGCAGGGATTCGAGGAACTCGTTGCGGAATTCGCTCTGGGTCTCCTCGAGGAACTTCCGCCGGGACAGCACGACGTTGTTGCGATTGCGGTCGAGTTCGATGATCTTGCACTCGATCTCTTCACCGACGTACGGGGCGAGGTCGCGGACGCGCCGCATTTCGACCAGCGAGGCGGGCAGGAACCCCCGCAGCCCGATGTCTAGGATGAGGCCACCCTTGACGACCTCGATGACCGAGCCCTTGACCGTGCGGTCCTCGTTGTAGATGCGCTCGATCGTGCCCCAGGCCCGCTCGTATTGCGCGCGCTTCTTGGACAGGACGAGTCGGCCCTCCTCGTCCTCCTTCTTCATGATGAGGGCCTCCACCACGTCACCGACGGCGACGATGGTGTTCGGGTCCACATCGAGCTTGATGGACAGCTCGCGAGACGGGATGACCCCTTCGGACTTCCACCCGATGTCCAGCAGGACCTCGTCCGGGTCGACCTTGACGACCACACCTTCGATGATCTTGCCGTCCTCCATGGCGAGAACGGTGCCCTCGAGGGCCGATTCGAAGTCCTCGTCCGACAGATCGTTCTCGACGATCACGTCGCCGGTGGAGGTCATGGCGCCCCCCGGCTCCTGCATCACCACGACGTCGGGCGTGGGCGTCGGCTGGGACGGAGGCTCGGGCGACGGCGCGGCGGGGGCCGTGTCCGCGGGGGCCGTGTCCGCGGGGGCGGGGGCCGTGTCCGCGGGGGCGGGGGCCGTGTCCGCGCCTTCGGGACCCTGCGGCGCCACGGCGTCGCCATCGGCGTCCGGCCGATTCTGGGGCGTGGTCGCGGTCTGCTGCTCGGGGGCCGCGTCGGTGGTGGTCTGGTCGGGAGTCGGGGTCTCGGGCATCGGGGTCGGGTCTCTTGTCGTGAGGGGAAAGGGGACAGGCCACGGGGTGGCGGGGTACAGCTCTGACGGCAAGGATGGCACGGCAAATCGAACGTGCCGCCCACAGGATGCAACCAGATCGCGCAAGGGTCGCAGTCGATGGTGTCCGTGTCAACGTTCAGACCAGCCCTGTGCGCTATCACGCCGCGTTCACGGCGCCGCGACGTAGGATCGTGGCCCCGCTTCTCCGTTGCCTCGGGGACGGGCC
>JBBDRM010000050.1 GCA_040905475.1 Actinomycetota bacterium | reverse complement strand
GACCTTCGACCTCGAACCACGAGGAACCGTCGACCTGAAGGGCAAGGGCGACACGAAGTCCTTCCTCCTGCGAGGACCCGCGGGCTAGCGGTGGAACTAACGGGTCACAATTCGAACCTTCGGGAGCAGCTTTGTCAGTTCGTGATTTGACCAGCGCCGCAGGACAGCCGCTGCCCGAGCTTGGCCTGTCCCGGCGCTGAGTCTATGAATCGTCGTCTTCCAGCGGAGAGCGCCCGGTATCAACGACCACCGAATGGAACTCTGGTGAGCACCACTCCCGGAACTGCTTCAACGAGCGATCCCGCGGCCATAACCCCGGATCTGTGTACCACCCAAAGAGTTCCTCTTCGAAGAGCGCTTCGTGATTCAGCTCCAGCCACTCCTCGAGCTCTTTTTCGTCCTCGACCTCAACAAGGTAGACCGTTCTCTCTTGGTCCAGGATTGACGGCGTCATGATGTGCGACTCCGGCGACGGGTCTACCCCGTTGATCCAATCGAGGAACGGCTGCTTGTAGCGAAGGATCAGGGCCGCACGATTGAGCATGATCAGGCAGTCGCGGGGAGTTGACGGACGCGCCGACTCGGCCGCGCCTTGGCGAGGTCATGATTGGCCTGAAGGTTCAACCAGAGTTCCGGCGACGTGCCGAACGCACCCGCGAGCAGCCAGGCCGTTTCCGGGGTCACGCCTCGCTTGCCTCGGATCAGCTCGTTGACGCGCTGGATCGGAACGCTCAGATGGGCGGCGAGGGCAACCTGAGTAAGTCCGAGCGGCTTGAGGAATTCCTCGCTCAAGACCTCACCCGGATGGATCGGGACTCGCTTGTTGGGCAACATCAGATCTCCTCAGTGATAGTCAACGATCTCTACCTCGTGCGCCTGCCCGGCTTTCCATCGAAAGACGAGCCGCCACTGGTCGTTGATGCGGATGCTGTGTTTGCCTTTCAGATCTCCCTTGAGGGCTTCCAGCCTGTTTCTGGTGGGGCCCGGAGGTCGCCGAGCTCGTGAGCGGCGTTGAGCATGTCCAGCTTCCTCACAGCAACCGACCGGATGTCCGACGGGATGCGCCGAACTGCCTTCCCGCGCTCGCCGTCGAAAAGGGCATTGGTCGCGTCATCCTTGAACGACCCGATCAAGGGTGCCCGCTCCTCACGGCGGACGGATTACATCCTTTCACGGTTCCCATGCAAGAGCGGGTTCAGGCCCGACCGCGGCTCTGCTCGATCCTGCTGCAGGAAGAAAGTCCTCTACTGCTCAGTACATCAATGACAGTTCGTGGAGGTAAGCGGACGATGTGATGAGCCGCCTGGACCTGCTGTTTTCGCTAGATAGCGGACTCTGCATAGGTTGGCAGCGCGCTGGAATCACTCACGCCCCGATAAGGCATGAGACCACGGCCGGCCCCCGCTACGCTTGACGCGATGTCGCCGGACCGAGCACGAGCGCGAGCGATCGGAACCCTCCGCGAAAGCACTCTCCTGCTCATCCCCGAGGGCATCGAGATGCCCGCGACGATACCGCCCCCGATCTTCCAGGCGGCACTGGCAACCTTTCTCGACGGACGCCGTCTCGACATGGGCGCGCTGACCTCGGAGCTGAGCATGGGACGCGCTACGCTTTACCGGCGCGTCGGCAGCCGCGAGCGGCTGCTCGGTGAGGTGATCTGGTACCTCACAAGGCGAGCGATGGTGCCCGCGCTGGAGGAGACCACACGACTGCACGGCGCGGCCCGCGTCCTAACCGTCGCCGACCGCTTCATGCGCTTTGTGCACGCGCAACCCGCATTGCGTCGGCTCCTCGAGCAGGAGCCGGAGGCTGCGCTGCGGATTCTGACGTCGAAACACGGCCCGGTACAGGCTGGGCTCGTAGGGCTGACCGAGCGCGCTCTGGCCGAGGAGACGAACCGGGGCCGTCTCGCCCTAACGATGGATCCACACACGCTCGCTTATCTCATCGTTCGGATCGGGGAGAGCTTCCTCTACGCAGACGTGATCGCCGACAACGAGCCCGACCTCGACCTGGCGGTTGAGATCATCGGGCTGCTCTTGCGGACGGCGGACCGATCAGACGGATCGCGATCCCTTTAGGCGAGTACGAAGACCTGCGTGTCGTCTCGGCATCGTCCCGTCCCTCGGTCGTGTGGGACAAATCGAAAATCGTCTCAGCGCGCGGGCAGGTGAGACGGCGTCTCACTGCGAACCCCCTGCTTATGGCTGGTACGGGAACGGCGCGGCGCGGGGCTCGGCGCGCGGCGTGGTGCATCGCCGCTGCACTGGTGGCGGCTGTGCCGGGCGGCTCGGGCGCTTCCCCGTCCAGCGTGACACATGAGTTCGACGGCGCGCGCGTCGTCGTCAGAGACTCGCCCTTCGGACTCGCCTTCCAAGACACGTCGGGAAGAACCGTGCTCGAGCAGGTCACGCCGCCTCTGATGCAGGCGATGCCGTCGGCGAACCTCGCCCCGGAACCCGGCGGCGTCGATCAGCTCCCCGAAGTCGCGGCCTACGCGCCGTTCGCCTACGAGGTCGGAGCCGAAAAAGGAACGCAGTGGCCGGTCTTGTTCTGGACGGGCAACATGCTCGCCGGCGTCCGCGGCGGCGTCGTACATCACGCGACGGCCGTTCTTGAGACCGTCGAGCAGGATGGAACGCTCGCGATGACGTTATCCACGACGGAGCCCGGCCGCACGCTCGGGGTGACCATCTCCTCGGACGGGCCGGGCGCCTTGCGTGTGCAGGTTACGCCGCAGCCCGCGGCCGGCGTCGTCGCGATGGGCGACGCGTTCTCCTCGGGTCCGGACGAAGCGTTCCATGGCTTCGGCGGCCGCCACAACACCCTCGACCAGCACGGTAACGACTTCTATGCGTGGGTCGAGGAGGAGAACTTCAACCAGGGCCCGCTGAAGCCGCTCGTCGACCCGATCCCCGACGTCGGCGACGAGGACTACCTCTTCCCCAATGGCCCTACGGCCGCCTACTACGTCCAGAACATGTTCGTCTCATCGCGGCCGTACGGGTTCCTCGCCAACGAGACGGCCCTCACGCGCTGGCGCATGGCCGCCGAGCGCGACGACGCGTGGCGCCTCGATGTGCGGCGTGATGGGCTCGACTACACGGTTGCCGTCGGCCCGGCGCCGGAGGCGATCCGCGCGATCACCGCGATCACGGGGCGCCAGCGCGTCCCGCCGGCATGGGCGATGGGCCCCACGCTGAAGCGAGCCGTCTCCGGCGCGTACGACTATCAGACGAAGGTAGCCGAGGATCTGGTCGAGATCGAACGCTACATGTCCGAAGCCGGGATGCCGGTCGAGGCTTACTCCTACGAAGGATGGGACGGCTTACCCGAGGACTTCGTGCGAGAGACGAACGCGTGGCTCACCGCGCGCGACATCCGTCCGATCGGCTACGTACGCGCTTTCGTGAGTGACGACGGGACGTTCGATGCGGACGGGACATTCCAAGACGCGGTCTCCCGGGGATTGGTCGCGATGACCCCTGGCGGCGCGCCGTGGATCGGCGTTGCGGTCGGGCCGGCGGCGCTCCTCGACTTCACGAATCCGGATACCGTCGCCTGGTGGGAGGAGCGGAAGATCCGGCACATGCTCGATCTCGGCTTCGACGGCTTCATGCAGGACTTCGGCGAGCAGGTGATGGAGGACATGGTCTTCCACAACGGGGAGACGGGCGTCACGATGCACAACCGGTTCCCGGTTGTTTTCCATCAGGTGACGCGCTCCATCGTCGATCGCTTTGAGACTGAGCATCCCGAGCGCGGGCCGATATTCATGTACGTCCGCGCCGGATTCACCGGCCGGCCGGGTTCTGCTGCCTACGAGTCGTCGACGTTCCCCGGCGACGAGCATCCCGATTGGAGCCGCTCGAACGGGATCGCAGCGCTCGCGACGGACATGCTCAATCGGGCGATCGGCGGTGCGGTCGGCTTCAACACCGACATCGGCGGCTACCTGGACTCCTGGTCGACCGATGAGCTCGACGAGGAACTGTTCACGCGCTGGTCGCAATGGTCCGCCCTGACTCCGTTCTTCCGGGTGCACAACTCGTTCTCGAACGGCACGAAGATGCCATGGTCGTTCGACGAGCCGACGTTGTCGCGGTGGATCGCCGCCGCGCGACTTCACATGCGGGCTCGGCCATACGTGCTCGCGCTGTGGGAGCAGACGGCCGACACCGGGATGCCGATGCAGCGGCCCATGTGGCTCGCCTTCCCCGACGATCCGGAGGCTGCGAAGCAGGACCAGCAGTGGATGCTCGGCGAGGAAGTGCTCGTCGCGCCCGTGGTGACGAAGGGCGCGACCTCGCGTCCCGTTTACTTCCCCGCCGGCTGCTGGCAGCACGGTGAGACGGGGGAGCTATACACAGGGCCCGGCGAGCGGGCCGTAGCCGCCCCGCTCGAGAGCCTCCCCTGGTTCCACCGCTGCGACATGCCGCCGCCGTTCTAAGGAGGAGTACCAGCGTGACCCGGAGGAGCAGAGGAATCACCAGGGTCCTTCCCCTGCTCGCCCTTGCGGCGCTCGTCGTCGCACCGGGGGGCGCACGCTCGGCGGTGTCCTGCGCCGACCCCGCACCGGGCGGCGAGTGGACCCGCTACGGCGGCGATCTACAGATCACGCGCTCGCAACCGGCGGAGACCCTGATCGACGCGTCGAACGCCGGGGCGTTGCAGAAGGCTTGGCACTTTCAGGTCTCCCAGCAGGAGGGAGCGGCCGGCGTGATCAACGGAACGGCCGTGATCGCCGACGGCTGCGCCTTCATCGGGACGACCGACGGGTGGGTGTTCGCGCTCAACGCCGACTCCGGCGAGGTCGTATGGGCGACGCAGCTGCCGGTGGAAGACGCGGGCCTCCTTTGCACCGGTATCGTCGGTGCGGCGGCGGTCGAGAACGGTCGCGTCTACGTGATCGTGAGCCAGGCGGGAAGCCCGTATCTGGCCGCACTCGACCAAGCAACGGGACACGTGCTCTGGTCGCAGGTGATCGACACGACGGAGCTCGTCTACAACTGCGCCAGCCCGATCGCGTTCGATGGGATCGTGATCGCCGCATTCAACGGCGATCAGACCGGCACAACGAACCGCGGCGGCTGGACGATCTTCGATGCGGTCACCGGCGAGCAACTGATCAAGACCTACACGATCGACGACGCCGACTACTCGGAGGGGTACCGCGGTGGAGGCGTCTGGGCGACCCCGGCCGTCGATCCGGCGACGAAGCACGCGTACGTCGGAACATCGAATCCCGACGCCGGCAACCGGCAGCATCCCCACACCGACGCCATCCTCAAGTTCGACGTCGACCGCACACGGCCCACGTTCGGCCGCATCGTGGGTGCCTACCAGGGGCTGCCCGAACGCTACCTGCCGCTGCCCGATCCGCCGACCTGCTTCCCGAACGACGGCTCCGCGATCGGACCAGACTTCGTCGGGCGCGACTTCGACGTCTATGTCCGAAGTGTGCTGTGTGTACAGATGGACCTCGACTTCGGCGCGTCGCCACAGATCTTCGCGGGGCCGGACGGCACCTACGTCGGTGCCCTGCAGAAGGCCGGCGTCTATCACGTCGCGCGCGCCGACACGATGCAGAAGGTGTGGACGGCCCCGCTGGCACCGCCGTTCTTCTACGGGAACGCGTCGACGGCGGCAACGGACGGAACGTCGATCTTCGTGGGCGCGAGCCTGCCCGGCCATATGGTTTCGCTGACCGCCCACGACGGCGCCTACGAATGGATCTCGCCCATAGTGGACCTTCTCCACTACAACGGCGTCGCCTACGCCAACGGTCTGGTCTACACCACCGATACCAAGGGCTTCCTCGACATCTACCGCGCGGCCGACGGCGTACCTGTAGCGCATCGACCGATGCACGCCGATGTCGGCGCGCTGTTACTCAACGCCGACGTCACTAGTGCGGGCGTCGCGATCGCGCGCAACACCGTGTACGCGGCCGCGAACGAGTTCCTGATCGCCTACCGACCGTGAGAGGGGTTCGCCTATGAGACCGGCGCGGCGACTGATCTCGATCCTGATGGCGATCCTCGCCGTCTCCTTCGCGGCGCCGGCGGAACCACAACTCCAGCCGGGCCTGATCGAGGCGCTGTGCGCATCACGCGTGCCGCCCGATCCCGACTGCCTCTCGATCGCGTATCCGGCGATCGACGTATGGTCGGTCGCGGCGATCCTCCCGCTGCGCGAAGGCGAGGCCGCGACGGCCTCTTACGACTCGCTGATCCCGCCGCCGTTCACGCCGCCGCCGTCCGGTCGCCGCGAGATCGCCGTATTGATGTTCCGCTTGGACCTTCCGATGAACCCGACGAGCTCGATCGATACGGATCCCGGCGCTGGGTACGCCGAAGGATCGGTCGCGATACGCGTCGGTTTCCCCGCGGCGGAGGGATTCCCTTACTCGGAGGGCTGGTGGGATCTCGCCCAGCCGCTGAACGACCCGTCGCAGTACGGCGCCGGCCGCGGCGTAGGTCTGCCGAAGTACATGGCCGACGCATCGCTGCGCCGCCTGGAGGACGGAACCTGGGCCGCCGCCGCCACCGGATGGGGGAAGGCCGACGGTCAGGCGGGCGGGCCGGGCTCAACAACCATCGAGGACGGCAACGTGCTTACCATCTCATGGAAACCCGAAGAGCTCGGTCCTCCCGGCGAGCACGTCGAGCAGGTTCGGGCCTGGGGGCAGTACGGCGAGCCTTTGTTCGTCCAGACGCGCCCGTACGACGAGAATGTGCCGACGCACGACCCCGCGATGGTCAAGTTCACGCCGGCGTCTCTCGTGCCGCTTTATGACGTGCGGCGTACCCCGCTCACGGAATTCCCCGACCCCATCGTCGGCACGGCGACGGTTCGCCTCGAGGGGGCGATCCCGGGCCCCGGCTCCACGATCACGTCGATGCCGTTCTCCGCGATCCTCGAGCCCGTCGACCACGTGGTCGCGGGCACGATCGCTTTCACTCGCGGCTACGCGTTCCTGACGACGGATGATCTCAGGAACAACACGGCTTGAGCCCTGACCGCCCAGGCCGGGTCTCCTCGGTGGAGAAAAGAGTTTCAAATGGGGCTTCTGGTGGACGTAAGCCGACGTTGCGTGAACCGCCTCGACCTGCTCACAGCGCTCTCGATTCGTGCGTCGAGTCTCATGTGATGTCGGCGATCGAGACGTTTGACGCGTGTCTCGCGAGCTTCCCAAGGTCTCGAGGGTCGACCGTTGCCACGATAGCTGTGCGGGGAATCTGCTCGTCACTGCCCTGTGGAGGTGAACGGACACTATTCAAGACACTTCCGGGCGCTGAAGGCGCTGCTCGTGACCTGCGTTGCTTGAAGAACATGGCACAGCCACGTCCAAATCATTGGTCGAAGCACGGCGATTACGCCGCGCATGAGCGTTCAACAAGACCCTACGAAGCTGGTTTCATGAAGCACCGGCGCGCGGTTGGGGCGCGCAGCTTTGAGCACGACAGGAAGGAGAACTGCCGGCTCGCGTCGTATTAGTCACGTCAGCGGCCAGATCGCTGCACGCAGGTCGTGCCCGAACAACCCTCGGGCCTTTTGATCGAGGAGAAGGAGCACGACATGCGACACCGCTCATGGATCGTGGCGGCCGGACTCTGCCTGACGTTCATCACGCTGCCTTCGCAGGGCGCTCCCGGCCTGGCGGTGGCGCCCATCCTCATCTCCGGCGCGAGCCCCTATCGCGACGGGCCCTGCGGCGAGAGACCCGTGGTGGACAGTGAGCACGATCAGTTCCTCGCGGTCGATCCCTCCAATCCCGAGAACCTGATCGTGGCGTGGGATCAGGACGACAACTCCGGCACCGTCGCGGCGTACTCCTCCGATGGTGGACAGAGTTGGAACCGATCGATGCTTCCGCGGCTGACTTCCTGCACGAGCGACGCACCCGACGACTACGCCTGGGATCCGTGGGTGTCGATCGGAGCCGACGGCGCCGCCTATGCGATCGCGTCGCTCCAGGACGCCGACGCGCCGGCGCTCAAGAATCCCCATGAGTTCGCGGTCGGGGTGAACGTTTCGCACGACGGAGGGCGCACGTGGGGAGACAGCGTCATCGTTGCGCGAGAGCTTTTGCCGATCACCGTGACGGACAAGACCACGATCCGCGCGGACCCGCATGTTGCCGGGCGCGCGTACGCAACCTGGAGCAGCATCGCCCTGTTCCCCGGAACCACCTCGAACCTGGTGTCGCGCACGGACGATCACGGCCAAACCTGGTCAGAGCGTGTGACGATCTACGCGCCTCCGCCGGATCGCGCCGTCTTCGACAGCGAGATCCACGTAATGGCAGACGGCAGCCTGCTGGCGACGTTCCTGGAGTTCCCCTCCCAACCGCTGTTGCTGGTGACCGGCGATTTCCAAGAAGGCGCGTTCTTCGTCAAGGCCACGCGCTCTCTCGACAACGGGCGCACCTGGTCGGCACCGGTCACGGTAACCGAGCTGGCCAGCGAGACGCTCAATGATCCGGACGGCGGCCCACCGCTGGACGGAGTCCCCTTCCAAGACGTGAGCACCTCGATCGCGTCCGACGGGACCGTGCTCGTTGCGTGGGTAGACCGCAGTGCGGATCCGGCCGCGCGGGTTCTGGTGAAGGCATCCAACGATGGCGGGGCGACCTGGGCGCCACCGGTGACCGTCGCCGATCTCGCGACGCCGGCGTTCATCGCCTCGGTCGCGGCGCATCCTGGAGGCCACTGGGCTGCGACGTTCTACGACCTTCGGGACGACGTCGCCGGAAACGCCGGAACGCTCGTCTCCGCTTGGTTGCGCGAGACCCGCGACGCCGGCGCGACGTGGAGCGAGGTGGCGCTCGGCGGACCCTTCGACGCGCGCACGTTGCCGGATCACGTGACCAGCAGCCCCGAGTGGGGCGACTACTTCGGCCTCGTTGCCCTTCCAGGTGGGTTCGGCGCCACGTTCAACCTCGGCGCGCCACAGGCACAGGTGGGTGCGACCGACGTGTTCTTCATGAGAACAGCGACCGACTAGACCCCACCTGATGATCCAGGTGACGATCACGTGCTCGCGACGATCGGCAACCTGGTCAAGCAACTAGTCCAGTTCGACCCGCAGCTCCTTGACTGGAACGATCTTCGCCATGAGTTAAGAGTGCATCATAAGGTACACTTTTCAAGTGGAGAAGAGCGGATTCGAACCGAGACTTTCAGTTCTACGCCGGCTCACCATCGAATCGCTAATCCTCTAGCGCGGATCCGAGCGATATGCGATCCGACGTGGGAGGACTGCGACGATGCGAACAGTCTTCGCCTTGGCTCGAATCTCGTACACGAGGCGGTAGCTGCCGATTCGAAGTGACCACAGCCCATCAAGTCGGCCCCGCAGTCGTTTGCCGGCTTCGGCATCCCCCTCGAGCAGGGTGACTGTGTCTAGAACCGCTTCGACGATCCGGACATCGAGCGCGGCAAGTTGTTCGCGCGCTGAGCGCGAGAACACGATACGAGCCATGGATCAACGAGATCGGCGTTTACGCTTCGCCAGATCCGCCCTGACCTCATCAAGCGTCGCGACTTTGCCGGCTTTGAGGTCGGCTATCCCGCGCTGAATCGCTCGGACGGCCGCAGGGTCGGACAGCACCTCCGCCGTCTCCTCGAGCCCCTCGTACTCATCGATCGGAACGATGGCCGCGACCGGGCGGCCGTGTCGGGTCACGATGACGTGTTCTCGTCTATCGGCGACGTCATCGAGCAACTCGGCCAGCTCGGCCCGCAACTCTTTGACCGGTACGGTTCTTGCCATACGAAGGAGTGTACATAGAAGCGTACACTTTAACAAGTGGAGGTGAACGGATTCGAACCGTCGACCTCTGCGTTGCGAACGCAGCGCTCTACCAACTGAGCTACACCCCCTGGAGCAGGCCCGATGCTACCACCCCGTTCCGGGGCCCGGCGGCGCGCGTTACCCCGGCGCCGGGCGACAGAGCATGTGCTGTCCGCCGCTCGCGACGAGGCTTCCGTCCTCTGCCCAAACTCGTCCGGTGCTTGCGATCAACCCGTCGGCCGCCAGCGGCGATTCGGTGACGCACAACAACCACTCCGATCTCGAAGCCGGCCGGTGGAACCGCACCGCAAGCTCGATCGTCGGCGCCACGAACGGCGGGCGGCCGGTTTGGCCCGCCATGAAAGCCGGCCACCCCATCGTCTCGATCAGCATGAGCGAACGCGCCGCGTCGAGATAAGGATCCTTGAACGTCGGCGTCGGATCGAACCGGCACCAGCCTCGGCGGATCGGCGCACCGGGGACGCGCTCCTCCCATCGCTCGATCATGGGCCCGATCATCCGCTCCTCGATGTTCGACCAGAACCGCCGGAACGTGGGCGGCGGCGGCGCGACATCTCTCCACGGCACGATGCCGTCCGGGCCCGGCAGGTCGGGCATCGGCGCGGCGTCGAAGTCGAAGCCGGCCAGTCCTTCGTCGACGGTCCAGACGGTTGCGTCGAGGAAGAGCCGTCCCTCCTGTGACATCGAGACGCGGATCACTTCGGAGCGCCGCGCGGCGTTCAGGGTGACGACGTCGATCTCGGCCGGAGCGAACCCGGCGACGCCGAGATAGTTGCACGAGTAGCTCACCGGCTTCGCGAAGCGGCTGTGCGCGCCGGCGGCGCGCAACGCGATCGCGGAGACGTAGCCGCCGGCCGGGCCCCAGAGCTCCCACCCGTCCGAGAGCATGGCCCGGTAACTTCCGTCGCCGCCCTCGACGGCCGTGTCGCGCTTGAAGTCCCCCGCCGGCTCATCCACCGGGCCGATCCTACGTGGGCCTCACGGTGCCGCGCGCCCGATTTCATGCCAACGTGTGCCGTTGCGCATCCTTACCTGGAACATCCACGGAGCTCGGGATGCTTCGATAGCGGAGATCGCCGGGGAGATCGCCGCGCACGAGGCCGACGTCGTCTGCCTCAACGAGGTGAAGCGCAGCGACGGAACGCGCCTGCGCGACGCGCTCCGCATGGCGCCGCTTCCGCTTCTCGCGGGTCCGCAGGATCGATCGACGCGGTGCCGCGTTGATCACGCTCGCCGCGCTTCCCGATCAAGTGGTCGTCGCCGGCGATGCCAACGAGACCCTTCGGGACGCTTCGCCCATAGGCCGCGGCTTCCGCCCGCGCCCTCAAGGGATAGGACGCAGGTCCCGAGGCCTACTGTGGGGCGACTGAAAGTGCTTGGTCACCCCAGATGTGGGGTTCTTTTCTCCTCTATTCGCACCTGGCGGGGGGTCCCGAACGTTATGCATGATGGTCACCCCATGAATCGAGAGCTGACGCACCGTGTCCGCAGGCCCGGCCGCTGGACGGCCGTGGCCCTTGCCGTGTTCATGGCGCTCGGCGCGACCGCTCAGGCGGGCCCAAGCCCGGAGCCGTCCCCCAGCGCGGAAGACGCCAAGCTCAACGGGATCTTCGCCAAGTTCGACGGCAAGCGCGACGCGGTGGAAGGCCGGCTCCGCGCCCTCGAGCTCGAGCTGATCGCGATCCAGCAACGGCTGAACAAGGTCCGTACGAAGCTTAAGAAGGCCGAGATCGAGCTGGTCCGGCGCCAGGCAGCGCTCGTTGCGGCAACGGAAGCGCTCGAGGCGCAGAAGCTCCTCACGCGCGACAGCGCGGCGTCGCTCTACATGCGGGGGCCGTGGAGCTACGTCAACGCCATGCTCAATGCGCAGAGCGTGAGCGACATGGTCCGGGTCGAGGTCTTCTCGGAGTCCGTGCTCAACGACTTCATCAGCGTGATGCACGACCTGAGCGCCAAGAAGGAGGCGGCCACCAAGGCGTACGGGGCCGCGAGAGCGAGGGCGATCGATCTTCGGAAGCAGGTCAAGGAGATCGAGCAGGAAGAGACGGAGCTGCTCGAAGATCAGCAGGTTGAGTTCAGCCGGCGCCAGCTGCTCATCAACGAGCTCATCGCCGACTTCGGCGGGCTCGACGAGCTGCGCAAGCACGGCTTCGACATCATCGTCAAGGCGTACAGCGGTACGGACACCAAGATCGCAACACTGCTCCAAGAAGCGCAGAAGAACCAAGAGGTTGCCGAGGAAGGCGAGTACTTCCTTCGCTGGCCGGTCGAGTCCCGCCGGATCACCTCGGCGTACGGCTGGCGGATCCACCCGCTGTGGGGCTACCGCTCGTTCCACACCGGCATCGACGTCGGCGCGAACTACGGCGACGAGATCGTCGCGAGCCTTTCCGGTCGCGTCGTGGCGGTCGACTACATGGGCGCTTACGGTCTGGCCGCGGTGATCGACCACGGCGACTCTCTGGCGACGGTCTACGCGCACATGTCGCGCGCGTTCGTTCAGGCGGGCGACCGGGTTCTCGCCGGCGAGAAGATCGGGGCGGTGGGTTGCAGCGGCTGGTGCACGGGCCCCCACATCCACTACGAGGTTCGCTTGGCGACCAAGCCGGTGAATCCGACGCACTGGCTCTAGCTTTTGCGGTGCCCGGCCATCGTGTCGGCGATGTTCTGCTGAACCAGCGTCAATGAGAGGTCGCCGCGCGTTCGTTCCATGATCGAGCGCGCGACGTCGGTCGATCGCCGCAGCCCGCCGGTCATCGCGTCGGGGTAATCCATCGACACCAGGACGTAGTAGATATCGTCCATCGCGCCGAGCAGCTCCTCGCCGCGCTCGAGCTCTCCCTTGCGCATGATGTCGAGGATGTGTCGGCGTAGCTCACCGATCACTTCGGAGAGTCCGTTGAGGTACGGCGCGTCGCCGACCTCGAGATCCTCCGGGGTCGGGACCTCTCCCCCGTTGATGAGCACGTACGTCGCGCGCGCTTCCGCGTACTCCTTCTCGGCGTCCTGGAGGAATCCCGCGTAGTAGATGTCGGGGAACGGTTTCATCGCGCTTCGAGCGCCGTCGAGCGAGCTCTTCGCTGCGGCCATCAGCTCTTGCGCCAGATCGAGGTCGGCCCGGTGGGTCGCACGGATCGAGTTCGCGCACTCGCGGATCGCTTGGCGAGAGCCACGAAGCCCCTTCTCGCGCGCTTCCGACTTCGCATCCAGACGCTTCCGGATCTGCTCGGAGACGTTGTTCAGATCGACCATGCCGGGCATCGTAGCGCGGAGTGGGCGTTCGGGGCGCTCAGCTGGTCCGGCGCGCTTGCTGCTGCTCTTCGAGCGGGATCTCGGCCGGGAGCGGCGTCACGACCCGTTGCCGCTCGAGCTCATCGCGCTTCCAGCGGAGGAGCCGGGAGACGTAGAAACCGATGATGCCGTCGATCGCGAGGTGGACGAACCACATCCAACGCAGAGCCGGAACGAAGCCGAGCATGAGGGTCGCGCCGGCCGCGATCAGCAGCCGCTCGAAGTTCTGACGGCGGCGGCGGAGCACCCGGCCTCGCCTGCGGACGGGCTGGGTGACCTCGGTACGAGGCACCATGATCCAACGGCCCGGCGGGCTCGCCTTCCCTTTGCGTGTGTTCGCCAAGACTCCCATCGACCTTTCGAAGCTACGGACGCCGTCGATGGGAGAGGACTCGAGACGGCCGCGGAAGGAGGGGACTAATAACATCGCCCAGATCAGGGCGAGTACGGCGACGAACACGATCCCCAGGCCAGCCCCTTCCTTCGGCCTTCATCGCGAGCGTAACACCCCCATCTCCTGTTTCAAGCACCCCGGATCCAGGCATGCGCGAAGCCGCCGGGGAAGGGTGCATACGAAGGGTTTTACACCAATTTCTTGCGCGTTACGAACTCGGCGAGGAACTCTCGGAACTCCTCGCCCAGATCCTCACGCTCTGCGGCCAGCTCGACCGTGGCGCGGAGGTAGTCGATCTTCTTGCCGATGTCGTACCGAACGCCGTCGAACAGGTAGCCGTAGACGACCTGCAGCTTCGCCAGCGAGTTGATCGCGTCGGTCAGCTGGATCTCTCCACCCACCCCGGGCTGCACCTTCCGCAGCTCACCGAAGATCTCCGGGGTAAAGACGTAGCGCCCGATCGCCGCGAGGTTCGAGGGCGCCTTCGCCGGGTCCGGCTTCTCGACGATGTCGAGCACCTTGACGAGGTTCTCCTCGACCGGCTCCGGCGTGGCGGCGCCGTAGAAGCGGATGTCCTCTCGCGGGACCTCCTGCAACGCGATCACGCTCCGCCCGTATTGTCCGTACACGGCGAGCATCTTCTGGAGGAGGTTCTCCCCGATGATGTCGTCGCCGAGCAGCACGGCGAACGGTTGGTCGCCGACGTGTCGCTCGGCGGTCGCCACAGCATGGCCGAGACCGAGCGGCTGCTTCTGACGGATGTAATGGATGTCCGCCATGTCGCTGACGGCGCGAACCGAGGCAAGTTTGGCTTCGTCCCCTTTCGTCTCGAGCCAGTACTCGAGCTCGAAGGAGCGGTCGAAATGATTCTCGATCGAACGCTTCCCGCGGCCGGTGATGATCAAGATGTCGGTGCAGCCCGCGGCGACCGCTTCCTCGACGACGTACTGGATCGCCGGCTTGTCCACGACAGGGAGCATCTCTTTCGGCTGCGCCTTCGTCGCGGGGAGGAATCGCGTGCCGAGGCCGGCGGCGGGGATGACTGCCTTGGTCACCGACATAGGGGTGCCGAGTCTACGATTGCCCGGGGTCATCGGCAACCGGCGACGGCGGGGCCTGATCGAGCTCATCGGAGGACACGACGACGTTACGACCCCGCCCCTTGGCTTCGTACAGCGCTTGGTCGGCGGAACGAAGAAGCGTCTGCGCGGTCGCGCCGTGCTGGGGGAAGCACGCGATCCCGATCGAGACCGTGACGCTGATCGCTTCATCGCCGGATCCGAACGGCCTCGACGCGATCGATCCGCGGATCTTCTCCGCGACGACGCGTCCGCCTTCCAACGGCGTTTCCGGGAGAAGGAGAACGAACTCCTCGCCGCCGTACCGCGCGACGGTGTCGACCTGCGCGCGCGTCTCGGTCACGACGCGATTCGCCAGCTCGGAAAGGATGGCGTCCCCCCGTTGATGACCGTACCGATCGTTCACGTCCTTGAAGTGGTCGATGTCGATCATGAGGAGCGAGAGTGAACGATTGAATCGGATCGCACGCTCGACCTCCTGCGCGAGCCGCATGTTCAGGAACCGGTAGTTCCAGAGACTCGTGAGGCCGTCGGTGATCGACAGCCGCTGCGCTTCTTGGTGGAGCAGGACGTTCTCGACGCCGACGGCGGCCTGCCGCGCAAGCGATCGCACCGTGTCGAGGTCGGTCGCGTCGAACGGCTTGGGATGCGTGCGACCGTACAGAGAGATCACGCCGATCAGCTGCGTCTCGCTCTCGAGCGGGACGGCGAGCATCGTCGGCTCCTGCGGCTCCCAGGGCGCCGCGGTCGGAGCTGCGCCGCTCGACGGGATGAGCACAGGCTGACGAGCTTGCGCGACGTGACCGGCGAGCCCCTCACCGACGCGCGTCCGTCGGTCGAGCGCCTCAGGCGGGAACCCTCGCGAGACCTTGAGCGAAAGCTCGACCCGGGAAGGCGCGAGAAGCCACACGGCGCCGGCGCGCGCCTGCACCGCGGCGACGGCGGTCTCGAGAACGACGGAGAGCAGCTTCGAAAGATCGTGCGTGGAGCGGAGAGCTTCGCCGAGACGCTCGACGTAGCGACGCGTCTCGTCGCGGGACTCCTCGAGCTCGAGCATCCGCGCTTGCGTGCCTTCCAGCACCTCGTTGAACGCGGAGGCGAGCCGGCCGACCTCGTCGGTGGAATCGACGTCGAACGTCCCCACGGCGCCGCCGCGTGCGAGCGACCGCGCCGCGATGGCCATGTCGTCCAGCGGTCGCGTGAAGAGACGTGAGAGCATCCACGCGACCACTCCCCCGGCGATGACCGCCAGTGCGACGACCGCCCACACCGCGACCCCCGACGGCCGGTCCGAGGCGAGCAGCGCGTCGCGGTTCCCGTAGGTCACGACGGAAAGCTTGCTGGGCGGCAAACCTTCGACGAGCGGGCCGGCGAAGGCGACGACCTCACGCCCGGCGATGTCGCCTTCGAGCAGGGGGCCCGATGGATCCCAGTCGGGGCTGATCGCACGCGCGATCGAAGGATCGGTTGCCGCCGTCACTACCCCATCCACGAGGACGATCGCTTCGACGTCGGTCGCCCCGAGCGCGGACAGGAACGAGCCGTCGAGCCAGAAGCCGCCCACCAGACTTCCCGGCGAGCCGGCGCTGCCGGCGACGACCGTTTCGGCGAGGGCCGCGCGGGACGACGCACGCGTGCGCACCACTTCGGCGACGGGAAGCGCGACCGCGCCGGGAAGGAGCTCGGGCTCGGCGGAAGCCGACCCGAGGACGGTTCCGTCGCCGGAGACGACGGCCAAGATATCGAGCGAGCCGCGCGCCTCTTCCGCGAAGTTCGCCGCGACGGCGGGATCGCCGAACACGCGCTCGAGCCGGGGGCCGAGGCCCGCGGCAACGCCGCGCACGAGGTCGGCCGCCCGGGCCTGCTGCGCGCGGTACAGCGCCGGTGCAGCGGCATGCGCGGCCCGGAGCTCGGCCGCGGCGCGCGCACGAACCTCCTCGTCCACTCCGCCGCGCAGGAGGAGCACGACGGTGATGAGAGGCAGGGTGAGGACGACGAGGAACGCGATCGTCAGACGCGAGCGGAGCGACATCCTCCTCCTTAAGGGTGCCGGAGCGGCCGGCGCCGGGAATGCCTCTTTCGTCCCCCCTAGAAGGATTCGGTTCGCTCCGCACAAGACTTTACCCGCCGGGCACCGGCCTCCGGCATATGAGAACGTACGTTTCTTCAACAGATGCCCCAGAATGGGCGGCGCGCATGACCACCCAGGACGAGCTCTCCACACGCAAGGCGTCGGTTCGCCGGCTCGTGCTTTCCCGACGGGGACGGCTCGATCCGGGCGTGCGAGCCGCCGCCGCCCGGGACGTGGCGGCTGCGCTGACGACGCTCCCCGAAGTGGCCGGGGCAGGGTCGGTGCTCGGCTTCGCGTCATTCGGGACGGAGCTTCCGACCGACCCGTCGATGGAGGCTTTGCTCGCCGCGGGGAAGCGCCTGCTCCTCCCGTACGTCGACGGGAGACGGCTGTGCGCCGCTACGGTCGGCTCGATAGGCGATCTCGCGCCCGGTTACCGCGGCATCCGCGAGCCGGTCGCGAGGACGCCGGTGGATCTGGCCGTCGCGGACGTGATCCTCGTGCCCGGAGTGGCGTACGACGAGCGCGGCCGGCGGCTGGGCTACGGAGGCGGCTTCTACGACGGGTTGCTGTCCGAGGTCCCCCGCTCCGTGCCGCGGATCGGGCTCTGTTTCGATCTTCAGCTCGTGGATGAGGTGCCCGCCGGAGAAGCCGACGAGCCGGTGGACATCGTGATCACCGAGCGTCGAGTCGTCCGCTGCGGCCCGGCGTGACGAGCCGCTACCATACCCGGCGATGCCGACGTACGAGTACGTGTGTATGTCCTGCGAACGACACGTCGAGGTCGTCCAGAGCTTCTCGGACGAGCCGCTCCGCACCTGCGAGCACTGCGGCGGCCCACTCAAGCGCGTCTTCCATCCCGTCGGCATCGTGCTGAAGGGGTCGGGCTTCTACTCCACCGACAACCGGAGCTCCCGCTCGAAGGCCGCCGCAGCCGAGTCCAAGAAAGAGACGAGCTCGGAATCGAAGGGCTCCGAGTCGAAGCCCACGGAATCCAAGGGTTCCGAGTCGAAAAGCTCGGGATCGAAGGGCTCCGAGTCGAAGCCCAAGCCGGACGGTTCCTCGTCGAAGGCGTCGCCTTCGAAGGGCGACGGCGGATCGAAGAGCTAGCGCATGGCGGGTCGCGCAACGGTCGGCGTGTTCGGTGGTTCGGGCTTCTACTCGTTCCTCGAAAACTTCGAAGAGGTAAAGATCGACACGCCGTACGGGGAGCCGTCGGCACCGCTGGTCGTCGGAGAGATCGAGGGCCGTTCCGTCGCGTTCCTGCCTCGCCACGGCCGCCGGCACGAGTACCCGCCGCATATGGTCCCCTACCGCGCCAACCTCTGGGCGTTCAAGGAGATCGGCGTCCAGCGCGTCATCGCTCCGGCGGCCGCCGGCTCGCTTCAGCCCCACGTGCGGCGCGGCGACTTCGTCGTGTGCGATCAGCTCGTCGACCGCACCAGCGGGCGCGCCGCAACGTACTACGACGGGCCCGAGACGACGCACGTCTCGCTCGCCGATCCCTACTGTCCGGAGCTTCGGAGCGTCGCGATCGAACGCGGTCGCTCGCTCGGGATCACGATGCACGAGCGAGGGACGGTGGTGGTTATCGAAGGGCCACGGTTCTCGACGCGGGCGGAGTCGCGCTGGTACGCGGAGGCCGGCTGGGAGGTCATCAACATGACCCAGTACCCGGAAGCGACCCTCGCGCGCGAGCTCGAGCTCTGCTACGGGAACATCTCGCTGATCACCGACTACGACGTGGGGGTCGAGGGAGTCCCGCCGGTCTCCGTCGAGGAGGTCGTGTCGGTGTTCTCCGACAACAACGAACGGCTGCGAGAGCTATTGCTCGCGGTCGCACCGGCCATCCCGTCGGAACGCGCCTGCGCCTGCGGCACCGCGCTGTCCGGCGCTCGCATCGGGCACTGATACCCTCGGCGCCGTGAGCCTTATCCAGGCGCTCGTCCTCGGCATCGTCCAGGGTTTGACCGAGTTCCTTCCGGTCTCGTCGGACGGCCACCTCGTGCTCGTTCCGTTCATCGTCGGGTGGCCCGAACCGTCGCTCGCCTTCATCGTGAGCACACACATCGGCACGCTGGCGGCGCTGCTGTGGGTCTTCCGCGCGCGGGTGATCGAGATCATCCGCGCCGTGATCGGTGGGCCCGGCCGCGAGCCGGACCGGCGGCTCGCCGGCTTGATCGTGATCGGCACCGTCCCCGGCGCCGTGCTCGGCGGCATCTTCGCGTCCCGCATCGAAACCACGTTCGAGCGGCCGGTGATCGCGATGCTGCTGCTCGGCGTCACCGGCTGGGCGCTGCTCTCGGCGGAGTCCGCCTACGAGCAGCGGAAGGAAGAGCCGCGGTCCGAGGGATCGCTGACCCCGATGGATGCCGGGCTCATCGGGCTGGCGCAGGCGACGGCGATCCTCCCCGGGATCTCACGTTCGGGAACCACGATCGCGACCGGCATGTGGCGGGGCATCGGCCGCGAGACCGCGGCGCGGTTCTCGTTCCTGCTCGCCATCCCGATCACGATCGGGGCCGTCATCGTGAAGATCCCCGACATGATCGACGAGGGGACGTCCGGCGCCGGCGGCGCGATGGCGCTGGGAGTGCTGACCTCGGGCGTCACCGGCGTGCTCGCGATCCAGGCGATGCTCGCGCTCGTGAAGCGCCGCGGATTGAGGCCGTTCGGCGTCTACTGCTTCTTCGCGATGACCGCCGGTCTGCTCACCGCGCTCGCGCGCGGCTGAGTCGCGTTCACGCCGGGAGGAGGCTTCGCCCCGAGGTGACAGACATGACAGACATGTCTGTCACTCGCATGAAACGCATCCGGACTCTTTGGTCCGTCTCAGTTCACGACCCACCACGAGAAGCAGTATGACTCGCCGGCACCCGGCGCTGCGCCCACGACGGCAACCGTGAAGCTCGTGCCGGCGTTGCGTGCGCTCACGTAGATCGGGCCGGGGACGGGAACGCAGCCCGATCCGGTCGCGTCCGGCGTCACGAAGACGAGCGAACTGCCGCCGACCGCCGACGTGGCAACCGTGCGTGACGACGCGCCCGACTCGATCGCGTCGCTCCCCGCCCTTGCCGCGGAGCCGCCGGTCGCGACGTGGTAGCCCGCGGCCGACACGTCCCCCTCAACGGCGAGGTTCGCGACGCCGCCGTTTGAGTTGGTGAACGAGAACGTGCGGTCGCTCGTCGAAGACATGTCGTAGGCGAACGGCGAGAGGATCCCCGTACCGAGGTTGAGGTTCGTCGCGCGGATGTCGCCGATAACGTGCAACGGGAACGCCGGGCTCGTCGTCCCGATCCCCACCCGGCCGTCCTGGTTGACGATCAGTCTCGTCGCCGACTTGCCCGAATCGGTGAGCCGCAGGCTGTAGTTCGTCGCGCTCGAGTAGAAGGGCTGCCACGTGAAGTTCGCTCCCCCGGTCACCTGGTTGAGCGTGCTACCGAACGTGGCGGCACCGTTGAAAGTGTTCGACCCGGAGAACGCGTTGTTGCCGGCGAGCTGCGCGTAGCCCGAGAGATCAGGACCCACGGATCCTGCGAGGGCAAACTCCGACGCGTCGTGGCCGTCGAGCTTGTCGGCGTTAAGGTTCGCGACGAGGGTGTCGGAGCCGACCTCGAGCGGGGCCGTGCCGTTCGGCGCGGTCGACACGAGCTGCGGCGCGACGAGCCGCGCGCCCGAGCCGAGGAGCGTCAGGTCTCCGACGGCGAGCGTCAGGAACCCGTTGAGCGTCCCGCCGCCGAGCCCCAGATAGGAAGCGTCGTGATCGTGGCCGAGCACGGCATAGAGGCCGTCGTGGTTGTGAGCTGGGAACTCGTGGGAATGGCTCAGCGGCGCGTAACGGGCGTCGTAGCGAGCGTCGTGGTCGTGATCGGAGCGGGCGACGCTGTTCGCCGAGCCGTTCCCTCCGAACAGAACGGCGAGCGCGGCGTCGCCTTCGGTGGCGCCGCCGGTCAGACCCGGCCCTGCAACGACCGAACTGATGTCTCCCCATGAGGGATTGGCCTGCGGGGGGGGAGCCGCGTTGACCGGGGCGATCGCGAAGCCGACCAAAACGGATGCGGAAAGAACGACGCCCCAGACGGACGCACGGGCCGAGCGAGCATGCATAGGACACAACCCTTCTTAGGGGATCCGTCCCATCAACGCTGGCCCGCTGGAATTATCGGAACGAACGTCGTTTTCCTGTACTTGCCTAGCCCGAGGACTAGGCCTTTCGCCGCTCGGTCCGCTGGCTCCATGCCGGGGCCGGGGGCGGCGGGTCCTCGGCAACCAGCGTGTCGATCTGGGCCAGCTCTTTCGTCGAGCACTTCGCGGACAGGGGGATCGACCGGATGTGCTCGTTCCGCAAGTCGAGTTGCCCAAAACCTACGCTGAGCGAAGGTTTTGGGCATGGAACGCCAACGATCGAGCAGATCCGGTCACGCGGAAAGCGGGCTGGCCGAAGACCGGCGCCAAAGATCGGGGCCCCCCGCCCCCCCCCCGATCCCACGCACGGCTGACTAAGCGCCGCCGACCGCGACGGCCTCCATGATCTCGGCCTTGCGGCGGTCCATCTCGTCCGCGATCTGCTCGTCGGAAGCGGACATCGCGTCGGGATCGAGATCCTGGAAGTCGATGACGCCCAGGCTCTCGAAGCACGCCTTGACCTTGGGGCCGAACAGTCCGATGTCCTTCACGATCGGGACGATCCGTGTGAAGAGCAGCCGGCGGAACTGCGCCATGATCTCGGAGTGCTCGACGTACTCGAGCGCCTCGTCGACGTTGTAGCCGAGGTGCTCCCACACCTCGCGCGCCATGAGCCGGCCGTACATGAGGTGCGAGGCCTCGACGATGAACTCCTCACGCTCGGAGCGCTCGGCGTCGGTCAGCTGCGGGTAGTAGTCGCGCAAGGCCAGACGTCCGAACGCGACGTGGCGCGCCTCGTCCTGCATGACGTAGGTGTTGAGCGCCTTGGCGAGCGGCTCGGTCGAGTAGTCGCGGATCAGCGCGAACGCCGCGAGCGCGAGCCCCTCGATCATCACCTGCATGCCGAGGTAGGTGAAGTCCCAGCGCGAATCCTGGATGACCTGATCGAGCAGCGCCTTGAGGAACTTGTTGATCGGGTATGCCATCTCGATCTTCTCGCGGAGGTAGCGCGAGTAGGTCTCGACGTGACGCGCCTCGTCCATCACCTGCGTGGCCGCGTAGAACTTGGAGTCGATGTCCGGGACGGCCTGCACGATCTTGGCGGTGCAGATCAACGCGCCCTGCTCGCCGTGGAGGAACTGCGAGTTCATCCACGCGCCCATGTGGTGACGAAGCTCTTCCTTCTCCTTGTCGTTCATCTTCTCCCAGATCGGCGAGCCGAAGATCGGGATGTAGTAGTCGGGCCCGTTGTCGGGCGAGCCGGGCTCGACGTTGATCGACCAGTCGAGGCGTGTCTCGGAGTCCCACTGCTTCTGCTTCCCCTTCTGGTAGAGCGTGACGAGACGACCGCGCATCTCGTCGTACTCCCAGTTGAAGATCGTGTCGAACGAGCCGGGGACACCCCAGGTCGTGTCGTTCACCGGAAGCTCGTAGTAGTCCGTGCTCATGCCCGCCTCCTATCGCTTCTTGCTGAGTCCGTTGCAGACCAGTTCCGCCAGCTGCACCGCCACGACATCCGGATCGTCGTCGGGCGGCATGATCGCGTACGAGGTGATCAGCCGGGAGCAAAGCTCCGCGGCGCGGTGCGCGAGCATCGGAGAGACGACCTCCATGCGCTCGGAGAACACTTGCTCCATCGCGCGCACACCCATGTCGCGCACCGGGTTCGCCTCGACGGTGAGGTAGGGCAACAGCTCCTGCGGCTCGGTCGCCATCACGCGGTCGAGCAAGGGATGCGCGCGCATGGCGCGGAGCATCGTCCGGAACGCGGCCTCCACGGCCGGCCTCAGCTCGCGGTGCGGCGCGATCGCGGCCTGGAGCTGCTGGAAGAGAACTTCCTCCTCGCGGATCACGAGCGCCATGAAGAGATCATGCTTGGAGGAGAAGTAGCGGTAGACGGTCTGGCGGGACAGGCGCGCCTCGCGCGCGACGTCCGCCATCGTGAGCCGGCCAAGGCCGACGCGCTCCGCGGAAGAGAAAGCGGCGTCGAGGATCCGGCCTTTGGCGGCCTCCTCGGCCGAAAGGGACATAGCGTCGTCCGCCCGTAGCGCCATCTGCAGATGTTACAGATAGACGCTAAGTGTCAATCTGTCAAGACTCGGTGTGGCGAGGCTCAGGACGGACTCGGCGAGGGGGTTGCGCAGATCCCGAAGGCAACGAGCGCGACCGAGCCCTGGTCGGCCTCGATGACCGCGACCGTTGCGCACTGCGGCTTGGTCAGCGTCAGAGTGGAAGTCGTGCCGGACTCCCCCACGCCGACGGACCAACCGGCTCGCTCCAACGTGTCCTTCATGGCCGCAACCACCTCCTCGGCGGAACGCTCGCTCTGGAGGTGAGCCTGGCACGGCTGCTCCACCCCTTGGACCGGCTT
Organism: Actinomycetota bacterium; assembly: GCA_040905475.1. Taxonomy (NCBI): domain Bacteria; kingdom Bacillati; phylum Actinomycetota; species Actinomycetota bacterium. The sequence continues at coordinate 17,994 of JBBDRM010000050.1, read as the reverse complement.
GACGATCTCCGGAAGCGGGAAGGCGCCCGCGCACGTGGGCAGGCGCCCGCGCACCAGCCCCGGGAGATCGCCCGAGTCGATGGGCGCGCCCGTGAGCGATGCGGAATTCATCGTCCCGAACACCGCCGCCCCCGCGATCACAACGAGGAGAAGCAGTGCGGCGAGCGCGCCACCCTTCTGCCGATACCACTTCGGCCGGCGAACCAGCGGCGCGTGCGGCGACATGCGCCCGGCGAGGAACGCCAGGAGGAAGGCTGCGCCGAGCCCGACCCAAAGCCCCCACGAGACCCCGAGCAGACCCTCCGCACCCGGCCGGTACCGCGACTTGATCACGCCGCCCGCGAGCGCAACCCAGCCCGCGAGCTCGTGGAGCAGAGCTTCCTCGAACGGAAGCGACAACCGCACGCCGGCGCGGCGAAGGATGATGAGCAAAAGGGAGCCGACGCCGAGGAAGAACATGATCGGCCCCCACGTGCCGCTCGACCACGCCGATATGCCGACGTCGAGAGCGCCTTGCCCCTTGTACCAAGGCATGAACGTCGACGCCGCGAGCACCGCGGAGACGATCGCGATCGGTATGTCCTCGCGGTAGACCTCTTTCGCGAGGTGGAACTCAGGCTGACGGTCGGTTTCCCACGGGGCGACGGGCTCACCCGACGCCGGCACGCCGGCCACGGCGACCTCGCCGCGGATCGCCGGCTGGAACTCCGGCTCGTCGGGCCACGCCTCCTCGTCCGGCCGGCTTTCCGGCTCGATCGGAGCCGGAACGAAGGCTTCCGGCGCTTCGAGACGCCGGACGCGCGAGCGAGGGCGGGTCGTCGACCGCCGGGGCGTCGTGCGCCGGGTCGTCGACCGCTTCGGCTCGGCGCGTCTGGTCTTGGAGCGACTCGACGCCGTCGCGCGCTTCGGTGTCGCGCGCTTCGGTGTTGCCCGGCGCTCCGAACGTTTGAGCTTCGCCGGTTTCGGCGCGGCCCGGCGAGGGCCCGGGCGTTTCGCGGCGGCCGCCTTGGGTGACGACCGCTTCGGCTTGGGCGCTGCTCGCTTCGGCTTCGGCGCCGCTCGCTTCGGCACGGCGGCGCGCCGCACAGGGCGACGCGCGGCAGGGCGACGCGCGGCAGGGCGCCGGGCCGGCGCCGCTCGTCTCGAAGGCTTGCGTTTGGCAGGCATCAGGTCCCCGCGACGGTCATCTCGCCGATCAGGATCGTCGGCGTACCGATCGATCCTCCGAACGGGAGGTAACGGATGTCGTTCCCGACGGCGACGATACCGCGAAGGATCTCGAGAACGTTGGAGGCGATCGTTACCTCGCGAACGGGCGCCCCTGCGACCCCTCCCTCGATCAGCACTCCGGTCGCGCCCACGGAGAAGTCGCCGGAGATCGGGTTCGCGCCCGAGTGCACACCGATCAGCTCATGAACGAGCAGCGCCCGGCCCGCTTTCGCGTAGAGCTCATCCGGGGTCTCCGTGCCCGGCTCGAGGATCAGGTTCGTCGGCGCGACGCCGGGCGTCGACTTGAACCCGCCGCGCCGCGCGTTCCCCGTCGACGTCGCCCCCATCCGCGTCGCGGTGTACGTGTTGTGGAGGAAGGCGTTCAGAACGCCGGCCTCGATCAGCGACGTCCGCCCGGTCGGCACCCCTTCGCCGTCGAACGGTTCGGCGCCCGGACCCTCGAGGGCCCGCCCGTCGTCCACCAAGCGCACCACATCCGACGCAACCGGCTCCCCCATCTTGTCCGCGAACAAGGAGCGCCCCTTCAACACCGCCTCGGCCGTCAGTCCGGCCACGACCACGCCCAGGAACGACGCCGCCGAGATCGGATCGAGCAGGACCGCCATGCGTTCGGTCTTCGGCTTGTGCGCCCCGAGCATCACAACGGCGCGCTGCGCCGCTTCCCGTCCCGCACCGTCGACGTCGAGATCACCGGGCCGGCGCCCGATGCGAAGCCCGAACCCGGTCTGCGTTTCGCCGTTGGCTCCGGCGAGCGCCACCCCGACCGCCCAGCAGTCGCCGCGCTCCCCGGCCGCTTCCACGCCGGCCGTCGAGGCGATCGCGGCTCGCCCGATCCCCTCGCCGTATTGCGAGGTCTCGACGCCGGTCACGCGCGCGTCGGCCGCGCGACACGCGCGCTCGATCTCCATCGCGAGCCGCACCTTGTCTTCGGTGGAGGCATCGAGGAGCTCCGGGAGGAGGATCCCCTCGAGCGGCGGGATCGGTCGCGGCTCGGGCAGCACGTTTCCCTCATCGGGCGCGGCGAGCGCGGCGTTGGTGCGGGCACGCTGGACGAGCTCCGCGAGCTCGGCTCGATCCGGATCGGCGGCGTACGCGTAGCCGAGCCTTCCTTCGACGATGACGCGAACGCCGACGCCACTCGACTCGGCGCTCGTGAGCGACTCGACCTCGCCCTCGTAAACCTTCACCTCGGTCTCGCGACCCCATGCCGCGTAGGCCTCGACGGCCTCGCCGGGCTTCGCCGCCTCGAGCGCACCGCGCGCGAGCGCCAGAAGCTCCTCGGTCGAGCTCATCCCGTCCCCCCGACCGTGATACGCGCGATCCGCAGCGTCGGCATCCCGCACGTGACCGGAACGCCCTGGCCGTCCTTGCCGCAGACGCCCCACCAAACCTCGTAGTCGCTGCCCACGGCGTCGATCAGGGCCAGGACCTGCGGCCCATTGCCCACGAGGTTCGCGCCTCGCACCGGCCGCGTGAGCTCGCCGTTGGAGATCAGGTAGGCCTCGGAGAGCCCGAAGACGAAGTCGCCGGTGGCCGTGTTGACCTGACCGCCGGCGAACGACTTCGCGTAGAGCCCGTTCTTCACGTCCCGGATGATCGCTTCGGGGTCGTCGGTTCCCGGCAGGATGTTCGAGTTCGACATGCGCGGGATCGGCAGGTGCGCGTACGACTGCCGGCGGCCGTTCCCGGTCCGCGTCAATCCCATCGAGCGCGCTCGAAGGAAGTCGGTCATCGCGCCGGTCAGCACGCCGCGCTCGAAGAGAAGCGTCCGCTGCGAGGGGGTTCCCTCGTCGTCGTACGCGAACGAGCCCCACAAGCCGGGGACGGAGCCGTCGTCGACCGCGGATAGCAGCTCACTTCCGATCTTCTCGCCGGTGCGATCGCGGTAGACGCTCGCGCCCTTGCTGATGAGATCGGCCTCGAGCCCGTGGCCGCTCGCTTCGTGGAAGAGCACACCGCCGCCGCCCGGCGCGAGCACGACCGGCATCTCACCGGCCGGCGCACCGACCGCGTCGAGCATGACGATCGCTTGCGCCGCGGCCTTCGCTCCGACCTGCGCGGGCGGATGTTCGTCGATGAGCTCGAATCCGGAGCTGGCGCCGGGGTTCCACGATCCCGTCTGAACGTTCCCGTCGCGGGCTGCGACGACCGTGCACGCCAGACGCGTGCGCACGCGGCGATCTCCGATCACCCAGCCCTCGCTGTTGGCTATGAGCACCTCTTGGGCGCCCTCGGAATACGAGGCGATCACCTGGCGAACCTCGCCGCCTGCGCCGCGCGCACCTTCGTCCATCTCGCGCACGACGTCGACCTTGCGCACCGTCTCCACGTCGTCCGGTGGGATCCTCGCCGGATTGAGCACCCGCTCGGGCTGGTGACGGAGGTCGGCCACCGTCACCTTGGGCTCGTCGGTGAGGGCCGCGGCCGCGACGCGCGCGGCATCGACCAGGGCGTCGGGGTCCAGCCGGTTCGTGTACGCGTAGGCCGTGGAATTGCCGCGGATGACCCGCACGCCGGCACCGCGATCGCTCCCGCTGGTTACCTCCTCGACCTTGCGCTCCTCGAGATGAACGGAGGTCGAGCGGCGCTTCTCGGCGTACAGCTCCGCGAACTCTCCGCCGGTGGCGAGCGCGGCCGAGAGCACCTTACGGAGAGCGCCGTCATCGATCATGCGCGCGGCATCCTAGCGGTCTGTACACTCGCTCGCGTGCTCCGCCGCGTCCTCGTGCCGGTGCTCGCCGTCTGGATCGCATGGACCGCCGTCCCGGCCGCCTCCGCCCACGCCCGGCAAGGCTCGGGCCGCATCGTCCTCCTCACGGTAGACGGGACCACCATCGAGGACTGGCGGGCTTCGGAGGCGTTCGCGTCGCTCGGATCGGTGGGGCTTCTGGCGACGCGGACCCGAACGTCCTCCGCGGATCAAGTCCTGCTGCGATCGGCCGCTTACACCACGCTCGGCGCCGGCGCCGCGGCGGAAGTCGAACCGGGTCCGCCCGACACGGACGCCGGACGCGGCGTCCTCGCCGGGGCGCTCGGCGAAGCGCTGAGCCGCGCCGGACTCGGGGCCGCCGCGATCGGTGACGCGTCCGGCGAAGACCGAACCGACGCGCCCGCCCGCCGTGCCGCGATGCGCGCCGACCTGTCGATCGCCGTCGATCCGTCCCCGGGCCGGCCGCGGCTCATCCCTCAAACCTGGCGAACCGACCCGTCTTCGCCGGCCGGGCGCCGCACCGACTACCAGGCCCTGCTCGCGTCGTTGTCGCGCACGCTCAGCTGGGCGACGCTCGTCGTCGTGGACCTCGGCGACACCGTGCGCGCGGACCAGGCGTTCGCCGGCGAGCCGTCGGATCGCGCACCTTGGATAGCGCGCGCGCTCCGCGAGGCGAACGATTTCACCGCCGAGGTACGCACGTTGCTCGATCCCGGCGACACGCTCATCGTCGCGTCGCTCGTGCCGCCGCTGGCCCGGGTTCGTAGCGGGACGCACCTCGCGGCGGTAGCGCTGTCCGGCGCGCGCGGGCTTCCGTTCAGCGGAACCACGCGACGGCCGGGCGTGCTCGCGCTCACCGACCTCGCGCCGACGATCCTTGAACGCGCCGGCGTCGCGGTTCCCGAAGAGATGCAGGGACGGGCCGCGCGCTTCGCCGCATCGGCCGATCCGTTGCGGACGGCGGCCGAGCTCGACGCGGAGTTCGACCTCGCACGGGCGTCGCGGCAACCCTTGACCCGCATCTGGATGATCCTCGGGGCGGCGTTGTCGCTCATGGCGTTCCTGGCCGTGGCGGCAGGCCGCGGGCGCGCGCCGGACCGTGAGCGCCTCCCCCGGCGCGGGCGCGATCTCATCGCGACCGGACTCCTCGCCGTCGCCGCCGCCCCAGCGGGCTTCATGCTGGCCCCGCTGCTAGGGGACGGCGTCGCGCCGGTGGGTTGGTGGGCGCTGGCGCTCGCCGTCGGCGTCGCTACGTGCGCGCGAGTGACGCTCGGGGTGCGGCACGGCCTCGGCGCGATCGCGCTGCTCGATGTCGCGCTCGTCGCCGGCGATCTGTTCGCCGGGACCCCTCTGTCCGCCCGGTCCGCGCTCGGTATCCAGATCGCGGGCGGCGGGCGCTTTTACGGGATCGACGAGGGCATGCTCGGCGTCTTGCTCGCCGGGGCGCTCGTCGCGGGAGCGTCCTGGGTCGACGCCTCCGTCGGCGCGAAGGGGCGCGCGGCGACGGCGGCCGTGCCGCTAGCGGCCGTGGCGCTGCTCGCCGGCGCGCCCGCGTTTGGGAGCAAGTTCGGCGCACCGTTCACCCTCGTCCCGGCGTTCGGCGTGTTCGTGGTGCTGGCGGCCGGACGCCGGCTCGATCGTGCCGCCGCTGTCGGGATCGGGATCGCGACCGTTCTCGCCGCCTCCACCCTGGCGGTCCTCGACGTGCTCTCGTCGCCGGAGAGCCGATCGCACATCGGCCGCGAACTCGCCGGGGGAACGCCGGTCGGACCACTGATCGGACGCAAGCTGTCGTCGTTCCTCGAGATCACCGGGACCACCATCTGGCTGCCCGTCGCGATCGTGATCTCAGTGCCCGTGCTCCTGCTGCTGCTGCGTCGGATGGATCTGCTCGCGCGCGGGTTCTGGGGGATGCCGGGCCGGCGCGCGGCCCTTGTCGCCGCGGTCGTCGGAGGAGCGGCCGCAATGGCGTCCAACGACACCGGGATCATCGTCGTGACGCCCACGTTCCTGCTGGCCGCCGCCGCCTTCTACGGTCCGCTGCTGGCGCCGCCCAGGCGGGGGCGGTCCCTGGGCGCGACGAAACCAACGACTGAGTAGTCGGTTCCAGGAGGACGGCGTCGACTCGTCTGGATCGCGCCTCGGATGCGTTCCGCGCTGGACGGGGCGGGGTCGTTCGCGCCGATCCTCTCGATTCCTCGGGAGGGGAGACCCAAAACGTACGCTCAGCGGCGGTTTTGGGTCGGCGTTCCGCTGAACGAGCAGATGTGATCACCCCCGCGACCCGGGCCGTCCGGAGCCCGAGGGGTAGGCTTGTCGGCGTCATGGCACGCGCCGCGTTCTTCGACCTCGACAAGACGCTCGTTCCCGGCTCGAGCTTGTTCCTGCTCGCGCGCGGGATGTACGACCGCGACTTTTACCGCGCGCGGGACATCGCTCGCCTCGCATGGGGCCAGTTCGTCTTCCGATCTTTCGGCAAAGAGACCGAGGCGGGGATGGAGAGCTCTCGGAACGCCGCGCTCGAGTTCGTGAAGGGCCGCGACGCCGCGGAGATCCGCGCGCTCGGCCGGGAGATCGCGGAGGAGCAGGTCCTTCCGCGGGTTTACGCGGACATCGCGGCGGTCATCCGCCAGCACAACGAGGCCGGCGACCAGACCTGGCTCCTGACCGCCGCCCCTCAGGAGCTCGCGGAGCTCGTCGCTTCCGGGCTGGGGATGACCGGCGCGCGCGGCACCATCGCCGGTATCGACGAGCACGGCCGCTACACGGGCGAGTTGGTCGGAGAGATCGCGCACGGCCCGGCCAAGGCGAAGATCGCCGCCGAGCTCGCCGACGAGCGCGGCATCGAGATGCGCGACTCCGCCGCCTACTCCGACTCGATCAACGACCTGCCACTACTGGAGTCGGTCGGGAATCCGCATGCCGTCAACCCGGATCACGCCCTCCGTCGCATCGCGCGCGCGCGCGGCTGGCCGATCCATGAGCTCCGCACCCGGCGCCGGGCCCTTCTGATCGGTATCCCGAGCGCGCTCGGCGGCGCGGCGATGTTCGGGGCGGGTATGGCTGTCGGATTCTGGGCGGCGCGGCGGCCGAAGCGCGCCTGACCGAGTGATCACGCGCGAGCGGCGCGGCGACGTCGAGATCCTCCGCCTCGACGCGCCTCCGCTGAACCTCCTCGGTTCGTCCATGATCGCGGCCCTCGACGACGCGTTCCGAACGATCGCGGCCGATCCCCCGCGTGTGGCCGTGCTCTTCTGCTCGGGAGCCGGGGCCGACGTGCGCGAGATGGCCGCCTTCGGCGGTGACAGCGCGCGCCGGTTCATCACCGCGCTCCACGAGTCCTGCCGCGCGATCCGCGATCTCGATGCGCCGGTGATCGCGGTCGTCGACGGACCGTGCCTCGGCGCACACCTCGAGGTGGCCGCCGCGTGCGATCTCCGGGTCGCGTCGGCCGGTTCCCGCTTCGGCATGCCCGAGATACAGGTCGGCATCCCGAGCGTGATCGACGCGTGGTGGCTTGTGCAGATCTGCGGGCTGGGTCACACGTCCTCGCTGGTCTTCGACGGCGACATGATCGACGCCGCTGAGGCCCATCGGATCGGGCTCGTGAACCGGGTCGCACGACCCGATGCACTGGAGAGCGAAGCGCTCGCGTGGGCGGACAAGATCGCGCGGTTCGCGCCGGCCGGTCTGATCGAGCAGAAGCGCGTGCTCCGCGATTGGACCGACGAGGCGTATCGCGCGGCGGCGCGGCGCAGCATCGACCGGCTCGTCGCCGCGTTCGAGTCGGGGCAAGCAGGCGAGGCCATGCGCGCGATGCTCGAGAAGCGCGAGCCGAGGTTCTAGCGTGGACGATCTGCGCGTCGGCCGCGGGGTCGTGATCCCGGCTGCCGAGCTGACGGAGCGATTCTCGCGCTCGGGCGGTCCCGGCGGTCAGAACGTCAACAAGCGAGACACGCGGGTCGAGGTCATCTTCGACGTCGCGGCGTCGGCGGCGCTCACGCCGGAGCTTCGGCGCCGAGCGCTCGCACGGTTGCGCAGAAAGCTCGACGCACGGGGCCGGTTGCGGGTGGTGTCCTCCACAGAACGCACCCAAGCCCGGAACCGGGAACGGGCGCTCGACACGCTCCGCGATCAGTTGGCCGAGGCGCTCCGCCCCCCGCCGCGACCCCGCGTCGCCACCAAGCCGACGAGGGCCGCCCGCGAGCGGCGACTCGCGAGCAAGAAGAGCCGCAGCAAAGTGAAGCTTCAGCGCGCCCGACCCGACGACGACTGATCTGATCAGCCGGGCGGTGGCTGAACGGCGAGCGCGCGAGCCAGGATCTCGAGGAACGTCTCGAAATGTTCGGGATCCATTCGTTCCTTGCCCTGCCAGACCAGGAACCGCATTGCCGCCAGCTCCGTCATTCCGGTGATACACCACGCGAGGACTTCCGCGTCGGCCTTGGCGATATCCCCGCGATCCATCAAGCGCTCGAGGCCCTTCCGGAACTCCTCCCCGGGGTGCGCATAGAGTTCGGTGATGAGCGCCGGGTCGACGAAGTCGGCTTCGCGCATCAGCCGGGGGATGAATGGATGATTGCCCAGCCAATCCAACAATGCACCGAATGAGGCCCGCAAGGTATCTCGATAGTCGCCGGCACCATCGGTTACGGCTCGCGCGGTGCGAAAGAGCTCTTCCTGCCGAGAACGCAACAGATGTCGGTAGATCTCGATCTTGCTCGGGAAGTAGACGTAGAACGTGCCGAGCCCGACACCGGCGCGGCGCGTGATATCGACGATCGACGACGCATGGTAGCCGCGGAGTCCGAAGACCTCCTCGGCTGCCTCCAGGATCCTGGCGCGCGTTTGGTCGCCGCGCCTCAGCCTGCCTCCCGTTTCGGCGACAACGTCGCGTCCGGGAACGGGAACAGCGGGCGAACGGTCGGGAGACGGTTCTTCGCTGGTCTGCAGCTGATGGCCTCCCCTACTCTGCCCTCCCCCCGTGAGAGAAGAGCTGACTTGTTTATACCCCTTGGTACGGTCTGGAGGAATGATCCCGATTGGCCGAAAACATGAATCTTCGTTCATCGTGGAGTCTCGAGTAGTCGGAAGGACGACGTGCAGGGACGACACGACACCACCCAGCGAGGGGGAGCGGATGGGACTCTTGGACGGGAAGACTGCGATCGTGACCGGGGCGGGCCGCGGGATCGGACGCGGGGAGGCGCTCCTGCTCGCGCAGCACGGCGCGAAGGTCTTGGTCAACGACCTCGGCGGCGAGTGGGACGGCAGCGGAGCCGACCAGCGCCCGGCACAGCTCGTCGTCGACGAGATCAACGCCGCAGGCGGAACCGCGATCGCCAACTACGACGACGTGGCCGATTTCTCCGCCGCCGAGCACATGATCCGGCAGGCGATCGATCAGCTGGGCGGGCTCGACATCCTGGTCAACAACGCGGGGATCCTCCGCGACCGCATGATCTTCAACATGAGCGAGGCCGACTGGGATTCCGTCATCCGGGTCCACCTGAAGGGTCACTTCGCTCCCACCCGGCACGCGTGCGGTTACTGGCGCGAGCGCTCGAAGGAGACCGGAGGGCCGGTCGGCGGGAGGATCATCTGCACGTCGTCGACGAGCGGGCTGCTCGGCAACGCCGGTCAATCCAACTACGGTGCCGCGAAGGCGGGGATCGCAGCGTTCGCTCAGATCGTGTCGATGGAGATGGGCCGCTACGGCGTCACGGCGAACGCGATCGCGCCGGCGGCGCGCACGCGCCTCACCGAAGCCACGTTCGGCGAGATCAAGGTCGAAGGAACATTCGACTCATGGGCACCGGAGAACGTGGCGCCGATCGTGGTTTTCCTCGCGACCGATCAGGCGGTCGGGATCAGCGGGCAGGTCTTCTACACGGGCGGCGGAACGCTCCAGCTCTACGGCGGGTGGGGTCCCGTGCACCAGCTCGAGAAGAACGACCGCTGGACCGTCGAGGAGCTCGTCGAGAAGGTCCCCGGGATGTTCGGCGACAAGCCCCCCGTGTACGCTCCCCCGAAGTCGCAGCTCCGAACAGACGTCACCAGCTGAAGGGCCGACGATGAGCGACCGCTACGCGGCGTTCCCGAGCCTCACGTTCGAGGCGCCCGAGCCGGGCATCTTGAAGATCGTGCTCGACGCGCCGGGCCTCAACGCGGTCGGCCCGGAGATGCATCGCGAGCTGGCGAACGTATGGCTCGAGGTCGACCGTGACCCCGACGTTCGCGTCGCGCTGATCCGCGGAGCCGGCAAGGCGTTCTCGGCCGGCGGAAGCTTCGAGGAGATCCGCACGATGATCGACGACTTCGGCGTCCGCACGCGGGTCATGCGCGAGGCACGGGATCTCGTCTACAACGTCATCAACTGCTCGAAGCCGATCGTGTCGGCGATCCACGGCCCGGCCGTCGGCGCAGGGCTCGTCGTCGCGCTCCTCGCCGACGTGTCGGTGGCGGCCCGAACGGCGAAGATCATCGACGGACATACGCGGCTCGGCGTCGCCGCCGGCGATCACGCCGCGATCTGCTGGCCGCTCCTGTGCGGCATGGCCAGATCGAAGTACCACCTCTTGACCTGCGAGCCGCTCTCCGGCGAGGAAGCCGAGCGGATCGGCCTCGTGTCGCTGTGTGTCGACGACAGCGAGGTGCAGGATCGTGCGATGGAGGTCGCACGCAAGCTCGCCTCCGGCTCGCAGAGCGCGATCCGCTGGACGAAGTACGCGCTCAACAACTGGTACCGGATGATGGGCCCGATCTTCGACGCGTCGCTCGCGCTGGAGTTCTACGGGTTCGGCGGCCCCGACGTCGCCGAAGGCCTCGCGTCGCACGTCGAGAAGCGGCCGCCGACCTTCAGCGGGCCGACGAGCGAGTAAGCGGCCGTGGCGGAAGAGATCGGCGATCTGACCGAACGAGTCGCGGCCGCAGCCGCCGGGTGGGCGCCGGGTTCGACGATCGGTGAGCTCGAGAAGCTCAAAGGCGGCCGTTCGAGCCTGACCTTCGTCGCCCCCGTCGCCGGCGGGCCGCCCGAGCACGAACGGATCGTCATCAAGGTCGCCCCGGCGGGGCTCGCGCCGGTGCGCAACCGCGATGTGCTCCGTCAGGCGCGCCTGCTCCGCGCGCTCGAGGGAGCGAACGGCGTTCGGGTGCCGCTGGTGCTGTTCGAGGAGACGGGCATGCCGCCTGAGATCCCGCCGTTCTTCGCCATGAGCTTCGCGGAAGGCGTCTGCTTCGAGCCGACGCTGGACCACGCGGACGAGTTGCCTTCGCCCGCGGAGATCGACGCCCGCGCTCGGGAGTGCGCGCGCATGATGGCGGCGCTTCACGCGGTCCGTCCCGGGGAGGTCGGCCTCGGCGACGAGCCGGAGGTGGACCTCGTCGAGGAGGTTGAGCGCTGGGTCCGCGCGTTCGCGACGGTCGACGACGACATGAAGCCGGGCGCGGACGACTGCGCCGAGGCGCTCCGCCGCTCTATGCCGGCGGCCGTTCCCTCCACGCTCGTCCACGGCGACTTCCGCGTCGGGAACACCCTGTGCGAAGGCAAAGAGGTGAACGCGATCGTCGACTGGGAGATCTGGGCGCGAAGCGATCCCCGCGTCGACGTCGCGTGGTTCCTGCTGTCCTCGAACGCGGCCGGTCACCCGAGCGCGATCCGCGAGGCCATCGGGATGCCGGGCGACGACGAGCTGCTCGCCGAGTACCTGGGCGCGGGCGGCGTTCCGGTCGACGACCTCGACTGGTTCAAAGCGCACGCGTTGTTCAAGATCGCGTCCGTAACCGCACTCCTCGTGAAGAACGCACGGAAGCGCGGCGAGGCTGAGGCGTTCAGCCCGGCGCACATCCCCGACATGATCGCTCGCGCTCGAGCGATGCTGGGCCGCGCATGAGCTGGGAGTTCGAGACCGACCCTGTGTTCGAGGAGCAGCTCGCGTGGATGCGCGGCTTCGTCGAGGACGAGGTCGAGCCGCTGGACCTCCTCTGGCCGCACCTGCACCACGCTCCCCCGGCGCCCTGGCTCCGCACCGTGATCGACCCGCTCAAAGGCCGGGTCAAGGAGCGCGGCCTCTGGGCGTGTCACCTCGGGCCCGAGCTCGGGGGCAAGGGCTTCGGTCAGGTGTCACTCGCGCTCATGAACGAGATCCTGGGACGCACGCGCTGGGGCCCGACGATCTTCGGCTGCCAGGCCCCCGACACGGGCAACGCCGAGATCCTCGCGCACTACGGCACGCCCGAGCAGAAGGAGCGCTACCTGCAACCCCTGCTCGACGGGGAGGTCTTCTCGGCGTTCTCGATGACGGAGCCGCAAGGGGGCGCCGACCCCACGATGTTCCGGTCCCGCGCGGTCCGCGACGGCGACGCATGGGTGATCGACGGCGAGAAGTTCTTCACCTCGAACGCGCGGAACGCCGCGTTCTTCATCGTGATGGCGCTGACGAACCCGGACGCCGGCGCGTACAAGGGGACCTCGATGTTCTTGGTGCCGTCGGATACGCCGGGCATCACGATCCTGCGAGACGTCGGCACGATGGGCGAGGACCTCAGCGAGGAAGGCGGGCACGCGCACATCCGATACGACGGCGTCCGGGTTCCGGCCGAGAGCCTCCTCGGCGACGAGGGCCTCGGCTTCGTCGTTGCGCAGACACGGCTCGGCGGCGGCCGCATCCACCACGCGATGCGGACGGTGGGCGTGTGCAACAAGGCGTTCGAGATGATGTGCGAGCGTGCGCTGAGCCGCGAGACGAAGGGCTCATCGCTCGCCGAGAAGCAGCTGGTGCAGCAAGCGATCACGGAGTCCTGGGCGGAGATCCAGCAGTTCCGGCTGTTCGTCCTGTACACGGCGTGGCGGATCGATCGCGAGGGAACCGCGGCCGTGCGCAAGGAGATCGCGGCCGCGACGGTCCAGGCCGCCAAGGTGCTCCGCAGCGTCGTCGAGCGAGCCGTTCACGTCCACGGAGCGCTTGGGGTCTCGAACGAGATGCCGCTCGGCTACATGTGGATGCTCGCACCGATGATGGGGATCATGGACGGCCCGACCGAAGTCCACACGGTCACCGCCGCCCGCCAGATCCTGAAGGACTTCAAGCCGGCACCTGGCGAATGGCCGACACGCTGGATCCCCGCCGCGCTCGAGAAAGCCAAGGCGAAGCACGCGGACGCACTCGCGGCGCAGGCCGCCGCCGAAGGACGCTGAACGCTTACGACAGGAACGGCACCCAGGCGCGATCGTCCAGCGTTCCGAGATCGCTCAGGAGGATCCCCTCTTCGGAGATCGTGAGGAGCCGTCGCCCGATCACGAGGGAGCGCTGGATCTCCGGCGGCGCATCCTTGTTCACACCCGAACGGCCGACGTGCGTGAGGCGCACCGGGTCTCCGAACTCTCCCGTCGGGCTCACGGTCAGCGCAATCGCTCCGACGAAATCGATTCCCTGAGGGTCGGACGAGATCACGGCCGGCACGACCATCAACCGCTCCGGCTCCCAGTAGAGGAACGCGTGATGATCTCGGTCGAGCCCCGACTGCCCGTAGTCCCCCTGGATGAGGTTGTCGATCCGCTCCGGACTCGCCGGGTTCGAGACGTCGAAGAGAGAAAGCTGAAGGCCCTTGGCGACGCCGGACCGGCTCGCATCCCTGCCGACACCGACCAGGAGTGCCTCGCTCAGTGGATGGAGGTACTCGGAGAACCCGGGAACCTTCAGCTGTCCGCGCACACGCGGGTGATTCGGCTTGCGCAGATCCACAACGTAGAGCGGATCGAGCTGACGGAACGTGACGACGTACGCCGTGCGGCCGGCGAACCGGACGGAGAAGATGCGCTCACCCTTCCCGAGGTTGCCGACCGATCCGACGCGGACCAGCCTCCCCGCCGTCTCGGACAGGACGGTCATGAAGCTCTCAGAGGTATCGGTATTCCCGACGAACGACTCGACGGTGGTCGCCACCCGCAAGCGTCCGGCGTACTCGGACATCGAGAACTGATTGAGCAGGAATCCCGACACTTCTCCGCTCGCGAGGTAGGTCGTGCTTGCCGGATCACTGATGTCTAACTTGTGGATGCGCGTCACCATCCCTCCGGTCGGCTGCCCGTTCCGTGCAGCGATCGTGTCCTCCCAGCGGTTCGACGTCACGTAGAGGTTCCCGAGGCTGGCGTAGATTTCGTTCCCGGCGCCGACGATCGACATCGCGTTGTCGGGGGCCGGGTCGGCCGGGTCGATCGTCAGGACGGTCAACATGCCGAGGCCGGCTTGGTCGGGGGGACGGCTGATCGCGGACCAGTCGTGCACGTGTCCGGTCGTCGTGGCTCTCCCCGTCCGCTGGAGCACGAAATGCGGCACCCAGTCGCCCGCAATCGACCGTCGGATCGACCGTTCGTTCGCCTTCTCCGCCGCTTCGAGCTCTTCGGGGGAGCCCTTTCCTACGGACACGGGCGAGGGCCCAAGAGCATCGGAGGCGACGACCAGACGCACCACGCCGCCGGCGAGGCGCGCATCGACGTAGGACCCCTCGATATGCATCGAGGAAACCACCATGATGTTCTCGGGATCTGCGACGCTCAGCACGGTCACGGTGGTCCATCGACGGGCGCTGACGTGGGTGGCCATTCGCGCCTCTCGTGGCGCTGCCAGTCGATCCTCGAGCACCACCACCCGATCGCCGGCCAGGAAAAGTCCGGAGGCCTCACCCTCGGAGAAACCGATCGAGTCCAGGAAGCGGGCCCCCTTCCGGACGTCGAAGAGCCGCGCTACGGAGCCGCCGATCTCCCGATGGGTCAGGACGATCATCCGCCTGCCGTCCGTCTTCACGATGTCCGGTTCGTCGACCCCGGCTTCCTGGACGTTCGTCGTCGAGTACGGCTCGTACGGCAGCGCCATCGAGGGGGCGCGCGGGGCCGATCCCGGGGCGGCCGCCACCGGTCCGCCGCTGTACCCGCCGCCTTCGAAGATGCTGCCGGGGATGCCGTATGGCCCGTTCTGTTTCAGACCTTCGGTGTGCACATACGCGAGGAACTGGCCGGCCGACTTGAAGCCTCGCAACGTCGACGGGCCTGAGGGGGCAGCCTTGGGCGGCGTGGATGGGGTCGAACCCGGAGTCGGCGAATTGGTAGGCGCCGCCACGAAAGGTCGTTCGTCTCCACCGCTTCCTCGTTTGCCGACCCGATCGACGATGACGATCGTCGTACCCGCGAGCATGACCACGGCCACCGCTGCCGCGATCAGCCGCAGTGGGGAGAGGCTCCACCTCTTTCGGCGCGTCATCGCCGCTTCGATTCGGCTCCGCATCCGCGACGAAAGCGCGCGGGGGCCGTCGATCCTCCACCGCGCTGCCGGGGTTACCTCGGGGGCGCTCTCGTGGATGATGGCGCGCTCGAGGCGGTCGCGAAACTCTGGATCGGGCGAGCGCGGCCCGCCGATCTCGCCGATCTTGCGCTCGAATCGGTCAGTCATCGGGCCGCCTCGAGCTCTCGCTTCAGACCCGAACGGGCTCGCTGCAGCAACGACTGGACCTGGATCTTCGAACGGCCGAGCTCCTCGGCGATCTGCTCGACGGAGCGGCCGTCGAGGTACTTGAGGACGAGGACCTGACGATGGAGCGGCACCAGCCGGCCGAGCGCCGCGATCATGACCTCCGCGTCGACGGGCGAGCCGTCGTCGGTATCCTCATCCGGCTCGGGTTCCTCAGCGACGAGCCGCAGCTTGCGCTCGAGCCGTTCCCGCCGGCGTTCGGACTTGTAGTGCTTCGCGACCTGCCGGCGCGCGATCGCGCAGAGCCAGGTTTCGACTGCGGCGTCGCCGCGATAGGTGCGCGCGGATCGCATCGCCTCCAGGTAGGTGGCCTGGGTCAGATCCTCAGCGGTCTCCTGAACACCGCCTACCCGCGCGAAGATGAACCCGTACACGGTCGAACTCGTCGCATCCAGCAGCTCACGCGCAGCCGTGGGCTCTCCGGAGGCGGCCTGGAGAAGTATCGAACGTGGCGGGTCTGCCGCAGCATCGATCACGTTCATTAGTGGGATGTTCGGCGCCAATCAACCGCCTTCCTGGGAGGCGATCTATTGCCCCTTCGTCCATTGTTCACGTGCGCGCGGTGTGACAGATTCCGTCGATGAGGTCACGGCTGTTGCTGATCGCCCTGTCGCTTCTCTGGGCGTGTGAAGCGACAGCACCCAGGACGAGCGCCGGACCTTCTCCCGCGAAGACGCCGACGGCGACTTTCCCCACTTCGCAAACGATCCCGCAGTCTGGGACATGCCGGCCGAAGCACGTCGACCCTGCTCCGATCGTCGCAAGTACAAAGGGAAAGATCGTGCTCCTTCGAGCCTCGGACGGCAACGAGCTGTGCACGCTTGCCATGGCGGATGCGCAGAGCCGGACCACGTTCGACGTCGAGGTCACTCCGGACGGCCAGACCGTCTACTTCTCCGATGCCGGGCTCGGCGCGTGCGGAGGTATCTACTCGGTCGCCATCAATGGTGGATCCATCCGAGAGGTGATCCGGGGCGGCTACGGGCCGGTCATCAGCCCGGACGGGCGCCGGCTCGCCTACGACGCAAGCCATTCATGCGGCGACCGGCGGCACCGGATGGTCGTGCGAAACCTCGAGACCGGCGCGGAACGCGAGTGGATCGGCACGTGGGAAGGTGGCTACGGGAGTCCGCGATGGGCGCCCGATCCTCGCTTCCTCGTCGTCGCTCGTGCCGGTTCGGACTCGGCACGGCATTTCCTCCTCGATACCCGGAAGGGCGGCCCGCTCGATGGGATGGATTGGCCGACCGTCGATGAGGACGACGATCCGAGCGGGATCGAGCTCTCATATCCCGGGCTGACGCTAACAAGCCCGACGGTCCGGCCCGGCCGGCGAACGGTTGCCTTCGGCGTCGCATACTCGGACGTGGATGGAAGCGAGTCGTATCCCATCATCGTGTACGACCCGGCGGCGGACACATGGCGCGTGCTCATCGAGGGCGACGCCTTCCCCGTCGATTACGACTCGTCGGGGACGAGCCTCCTCTTCTGGAGGCGGAGCGGCTCCGGGCTCAAGCTCTTCCGCTACACGGATGGGCGCTCGTTCTTCCTAGGCAAGGGCTTCCACGACGCGTCCTGGTAGAAGACGGCTCGTCAGCACTGCGTCAGCTGCAGGACCCGCATCTTGCTCCACGGAAGATCCGAAAGGCTCGCCCACTCCGGCATCCCGACCGCGGCCCAGGCGCCCTGACGGTTCACGTCGGACTCGCCGCGCAGCGCCAGCGTCCCACCCGTGTCCGAGATGTACGCGCCGTAGACCTGGAGCGTGCGCGCCATCGTCTTCTTCCACGCCGGCCACGACTGCGCATCCACGTTGAACGTCGGATCGAGCTGAACCCGGGCCCCTTCGGGTATCGCCGGGCTCGGATCCTCGCCGTCGGTGTGCGTTGCGGGACACGCGATGTAGTCGTCGCGCGTGAGCGGTGGCGTGAGCGTCAACGCGTGCGGGATGACCGGCTGCGCGAACTCCTCGGGCCGCGGGATGCCGCCGAAGGCCGCGAAACCGGACGCCACCGCGCCGTTGCAGTGCTGACCGAGCGCACAGATCGCACCCCATCCGAGCACGTTGGTCGTGTAGCGGCTGCCGGCCGACCACGAGTCGGTGGTCGCGTTGTATTCGGCTCGCCACATGTCGAGCTCGAGCCCCTTGGCGAGGTCGATCACGACGAGATGCTTGTCGCTGCCGGTCGTGGCCTTGGCGCCCGCCGGGATCCGGAACTTCACGGTCGTGCCGCAATCGAAGTAGGTGCAACCGATCGTGTACTCCTTGTCGGTGACCGACGCGTACACGACGGGGATCCCCCAACCTTCGGTGTTGGCGAAGTTGGCGTTCGAGGCGAAGTTCGTCAGTGAGGCTTGGACGATCGCAGCCGAGTTCGGATCGATCGCCGGATCGGCCGGGATCGGCGTGTTCCAGAACGAGGTCGGCGCGTACAGCTGGCCGGGAACCACCGGAGGAGGCGTAGGTGTCGGCGTGGGGGACGGGCTCGGCGTTGGGGTCGAGGACGGGGTGGGGGAAGGTGTGGGGCT
>JBBDRM010000049.1 GCA_040905475.1 Actinomycetota bacterium | reverse complement strand
AGCGGCTCGGCTTTGCATACAAGACGCCGTTTTCACGCCGGCCCGTCATCGAGCTACGTGCCGTGGAGATTCGGTGAATCGGACACCGGCGGTCAGGCATCCGAATGGGCACAGGTCTCATCGAACGTTAACGTCAAGGAGGTTCTTGCTTGGCAGCCAGGGCCGTAACCGGGGAGGCATTCGAGCGCGTAGTGCTCGACAGCGAGCAGCCGGTCATCGTCGACTTCTGGGCGCCCTGGCGCGGGCCTTGCCTCGCGGTTGCCCCCTTGCTCGACGCGATCGCGAACGAGCGACAGGGCGAGCTGAAGGTCATCAAGGTCTACGTCGACGAAGAGCCGGAGCTCGCCGAGCGTTACAGCGCCGCAAGCATTCCCACGATCCTTCTCTTCCGGGCGGGAAGCCCGGTAGCGGCCAGCGTCGGAGCGAGGAGAAAAACACAGCTCGAGAACGCGCTCGGACTCGACTCCGCTGTAGGCGCGATACGCGAGTCCGAGACCACCGGTCGCCGACGCTTGCTGCTGCCTCGCTTCGGAAGGGACAACTCCTGCAGTGGTGCCCCGGGAGGCCGTGAGCGTGCGAAGCGATGCCGACAGATCGAGCGCGCGCCGTCCCGAGCGGGATGCGTCGGACGTACATTGGCGCCGCCAGCGGCTCATCGATGCCGGCTTCTCGGCCCGGTCCAGTGACAAGCTGGCTCGCGATCTACGCGTCGATCTTCACGGTCTCCTCGATCTCGTCCAGAGCGGCTGCCCGCCCGAGCTCGCAGTGCGGATCCTCGCCCCCTCGACGCCGCCTTGGACGGGGGTGACTCGGCGCGCGCTCCTGGGCTGCGCCAAGGCGCCGGATAGGATCGGGCCGCATGCCTGATGTGGTCTACCGCTCGCGCGTCCGGATCGAGCGCATCCGCGGTCCGCTACGGCGTGCGTACCTCCCTGCCCGTTCCGAGCCGATCGAGTTCGGCGTCCACCACGAGGTCGCCGACCACTACGGGGTGCCGCGGGGCAGCGACGTCGAGCGCGCGACGACCCTCGACTTCGTGGTCGCCGCCGCCGGCGGCTGACTGACCGGGACCTTCGGAGGCGCGCTGGAGGCGCGCCAGGTGAAGGCGAGCGAGGGGCGGTTGACGAGCGAGGCGGTGGGCGAGGTCGAGGTCGAGGACGGCGTGCTCGTCATTAAGCGGATCCACGTCCGGTATGCGCTCGCGCTCGATTCCGACGCCGATCGAGACGCCGTCCAGCGAGCGTTCGAGCACCACATGCCCTACTGCCCGGTGTACCGCTCGATCAG
>JBBDRM010000048.1 GCA_040905475.1 Actinomycetota bacterium | reverse complement strand
ACGACATCGACCTCACCCAGCTCTTCGACGAGTCGAAGTCGCTCGAGGAGGGCGCGCTCACGATCCCCGGCTACACCGCCGATGGCTGGAACGTGAAGATCATCGGCGCTGTCGTCCCTACCGATGTACCCATCGTGAAGTTCACGAAGAAGCAGCGGGAGGACTTCCTCTACGGCGACACCCGGAAGGTGAAGGTCGCCGGCGCGAACATGACGTACGAGGGACTCGTTCCCCGCATCCAGAAGTCGATGCTCTCCAAGGACGTCGACGCGATGCAGCCACACATCCGGGCATTCGTGGAGCGGGCCGTGACGTTCACCACCTGCCCCGACTGCGGCGGCACCCGGCTGAGCGAGGGCGCACGGTCCTCGAAGATCGCGGGGAAGAACATCGCGGACGCCTGCGCGATGCAGATCAGCGACCTCGCCGAGTGGGTGCGCGGCCTCGACGAGCGGTCCGTCGCGCCGCTGCTCAAGGCGCTCGGTCACACCCTCGACTCGTTCGTGGAGATCGGGCTCGGCTACCTGTCGCTCGACCGACCGGCCGGGACGCTGTCGGGCGGCGAAGCGCAGCGCACGAAGATGATCCGTCACCTCGGGTCGTCGCTCACGGATGTCACCTACGTCTTCGACGAGCCGACCATCGGCCTGCATCCGCACGACATCCAGAGCATGAATGGCCTCCTGCTGCGCCTGCGCGACAAGGGCAACACCGTCCTCGTCGTCGAGCACAAGCCGGAAACGATCGCCATCGCGGACCACGTCGTCGACCTCGGGCCGGGCGCGGGCAGCGCCGGTGGCGAAGTGGTGTTCGAGGGCGCCGTCGACGCGCTCCGGTCGAGCGGCACGCTCACCGGGCGGCACCTGGACGACCGCGCTTCGCTGAAGCCGACGGTGCGCACCTCCACGGCCAAGTTGGAGATCCGCGGCGCCTCCTCGCACAACCTCCAGGACGTGGATGTCGATATCCCGCTTGGTGTGCTTGTCGTGGTGACCGGCGTAGCCGGGTCAGGGAAGAGCTCCCTCATCCACGGTTCGGTGTCGGGTCAGGAAGGTGTGGTCGCCGTGGACCAGGCGCCGATCCGAGGCTCGCGGCGGAGCAACCCGGCGACGTACACCGGCCTCCTCGACCCGATCCGCAAGGCCTTCGCGAAGGCGAACGGCGTAAAGCCGGCGCTGTTCAGCCCCAACTCCGAGGGCGCCTGCCCGACCTGCAACGGCGCGGGGGTGATCTACACGGAGCTCGGCTTCATGGAGACCGTCTCCACGCCGTGCGAGGTGTGCGAGGGGAAGCGGTTCCAGG
>JBBDRM010000047.1 GCA_040905475.1 Actinomycetota bacterium | reverse complement strand
GCATCGTGAACGCCTGTGTCGGGCCATCGTAAACGGTGGCCCGATTCTTTTTCCCGAGTGGTCGTCCTTTGGGTGGTCCGGGTGGTTTGCCGGTGCCGTAGTAGAGCTTGTTCGCCTCGAGTGTGAGGCGACGAAGCAGGTCGCCGTCGGGTGTGATGACCCGTACGTCCTGGCCTGAGCGGAGGATGATCACTCGCTTGCCTCGATGGTCGCGGCCGATGCCGATGTGGTGGAGCTTCGTCTTGTAGCGGAGCGTGATGACTCCGTTGGTGCCGACGAGGTCGTGGCGGACGCGGGTGTCGTTGGCGAGGGTGATCTTGGGCGCCGTCGGCCGCGCCTTGTCGCGGGTCTGGTAGACGTCGCGGGGCGTGCGCGGACCGAGGCTGCGGTGCGGGCGGGCATCGTTGTAGATCGCGGCGAAGCGGTCGACCTGTCGTTGCAGGGCGGCGATCGTATGCGCGGCGGATTGTTTGGCGAGGAAGAGTTTGAGGGTCTGGTGGAGGCGTTCGACCTTGCCGCAGGTCTGGGGATGGTAGGGCCGCGAGTGTTTGAACACGATGCCCAGCGCCAGCAGTTCGCTTTCGAGGGCTTGGCGGCCGTTGCGGTGCGCGGCGGTGTAGACGCAGCCGTTATCGGTCAAAAGCGCTGCGGGGAAGCCGTATTTTCGGGCGGCGGCGTGGAAGGTCGCGAGCGCTGTGTGGGCGGTGGCGGTGCGAACGACGTGGCTTGCCACGAGCAGGCGCGAGTGGTCGTCGATGAAATTGATGATCTCGACGGTGGTCTGGTCGGCGAGCTGCCAGTGAGTGACGTCGGATTGCCAGAGTTCGTTGGGGAGCCGCGCTTCGAATCGGATCCAAGAGCTGCGCGGCCTCTTCTGCGGTTGGGGGGTGACGAAGCCGCGGCGTTTGAGGATCCGCCAGATCGTGGTCACCGAGGGGACGCCTGGCTGGCCGCTTTGGGTGAGGTGGTAGTGGATGGTCTGGGCGCCCGCGTCGAGGCCGTCGTCGTCGAGTTGTTTGCGTAGTCGCACGACCGCGTCTTCGATCTGGATCGGGGTGCGGTTGTGGATCACGTGGGCTGCGCGGGAGCGGGCGCCTAACGCCTGGTAGCCGCCGGCGTGGTAGCGGGCGAGCATTTTGGCGACCCAGCCGATCGAGACTCCATGGGCGGTTGCCACATCCCGGTAGGAGCGCTTCTCGAGCAGCACCGCGTCGACCACGTATCGGGCCAGATCCATGGACACCCCCGCCGTCGGAGGCGTTCACGATGACCCGACACATGCCTCAGGTCACGTGTTCACGA
>JBBDRM010000046.1 GCA_040905475.1 Actinomycetota bacterium | reverse complement strand
GCGCGTTCGGCCAGAGATACCCGTGTCGCTACGAAGCCGGGCGGGCATCCTCCCAGCCAGACTCCTCGCCGCCCTTGCGGCGACGCTTCATGAACAGAAACACGCCCGCAACGGCCGCGAGCAGCGCGGCGAACAGGCCCTTCTTGCCTCGCTTCTTGCCCTCTTCCTCGGCCACGTGGGCCCCCTTTGCGTCGACTCCCTGAAACCGAAGGTCAAGGCGATGATATTTCGTCGGTCGGGTCCGGCACAATACTGCGCGCTCCCAATCAGGCGATTGGTGGGCACAGCGGCCACAAATCGGGCGCGGGCAGTGGGCCCGGTTGGACTTGAACCAACGACCTCAGCTTTATCAGAGCTGCGCTCTAGCCGCCTGAGCTACGGGCCCCGGTGCGACCCGGAAGGCTACCACGCCCCCCGTCCGGGCTATTCGCGTTCCGCGACCGACACCTCAATGCCGCCGACGACGTCGGCGATGAGGTTGTAGAGGAAGGCGAGGAAGACCGTGACGGCGCTCGCAACGACGGTTCCGAGCAAGCCGAACAGGAACAGCCAGCGGAAGATCGAGCCGCCCGATATCGAGAACGCGGCGTCGGAGAGGTCACGCACCAGCTTCTCGATATTTGCGATAACGCCGAAGGACTTCAGGATCGCGAAGATGATCGCCGATCCGAGCAGCATGATCAGCAGCAGGCAGAAGTAGAACAGGAGCGAGAACTTCAGCACCGACCAGGGGTCGATCTTACGCAGCACGAGCCGCGCTCGGCGCCAGCCGTGCGAGTATCCGCGGGGCGACGAAGCCGTCACTACCCCTTGATGACCGCCAGTGGGCGCAGGCGCGCCACTTTCTTGGATAATCCCGCCCCCTCGCAGGTATCGACGACCGCCGTGACGTCCTTATACGCGTACGGCGCCTCCTCCGCCAGCAGGCCGGGATGCGTGGCGTTCACGAGCACGCCTTGAGCCTCGAGATCCGTCCGCACCTGATCGCCGCCCATCCGCTTCTTGGCCTGCGTGCGGCTCATCGCCCGTCCGGCCCCGTGACACGTGCTCCAGAACGACCGGTCGCGACCTTCGGACGTCCCGACCAGCACATACGACGCCGTCCCCATCGAGCCGGGAACGATCACCGGCTGCCCGACGGCGGAATAGCGGTCGATCAGCTCGGGATGGCCCGGCCCGAACGCACGGGTCGCTCCCTTGCGGTGGACGCACAGGGTCCGCTCGCGGCCGTCCACCTCGTAGCGCTCGATCTTCGCAAGGTTGTGCGCAACGTCGTACACAAGACGCATCCCCATCGACTCGGCGCTTC
>JBBDRM010000045.1 GCA_040905475.1 Actinomycetota bacterium | reverse complement strand
GTACTCCGCGGAAGTCAGTAGGGGCGACCCGAAAGCTACCGCGGAGTACAACTTTTGATATAAGCAGCGGGTTCCGCCCGCGCGCACGGATCTGAAGAGGCCATCTACGTGGTCTCTTCTCATTTTTGCGCGCGGTTTTGGCATTGAAGGGAAGCGACAGTTGGTGCGACCCCCGTCGCGATCCCGGCGCCCTTTTTCGAACGCGAGGGGGCGTCGAAAATGCAAAACCGTCTTAGGTAGCAGAATAGTCGGGTAAGACGCGGAGACGGAAAGCCTCTTGTCCCTCAACGTGGCCGGTCGTAACGTGGGCCGATGAGGCGAGTGGCGCTGTTCCTGGTCGCAGTCGGCCTGGCGGGTGCGTTCGGCGATGCCGCCCAAGCACAGGGCAAGGACCCATTCCGTCCTCCACCGGCCGCCGGCGTGCCGGGAGGGGCGACCTCCGGTCCCGACTCGCCTCCGTCCGGTGCTCCGCAGGGTCTCCCGGCGTTGCCCGACGACGGCCTTGCCCGGACGGGCGGGGATGTGGGCGCTCTGGTTGGGCTCGGAATGGTCTTCCTCCTGCTGGGATGTGGCCTTCGGTTGGCCGCGCGGGGGTTCGGTCTCACCGGGCACGGCGGCTCGAACGCTCGGAGCCGTTCCGGTGGCGGCTCGACTTGTACCCTCCCATACGCTTGAAAAACACACCTCTGTAATTTATGGTGGCCCGCGATGGCGAGGCCTCCTGCCGCCGCGCAGAAAACCGGCATCCGAAAGTGCTCCCGCAACGCGTGCCGCTGGCCGGCTTCCGCGTCGCTCACCTTCGCGTATGCGCAGATGGTGGTCTGGATCGAAGACCTCATCTCGCAGCCTCATCCGGCTGCATACGACCTGTGCGCGGCCCACGCGGAACGCCTCGCGGTTCCGATCGGGTGGAAGAAGGAAGACCTCCGGGTCGTCCCCCCTCCGGTGACGCCGA
The DNA here is from genome assembly GCA_040905475.1 of Actinomycetota bacterium. NCBI lineage: Bacteria > Bacillati > Actinomycetota > Actinomycetota bacterium. Next base: position 7,124 of record JBBDRM010000045.1, on the reverse strand, counting down.
TCCGGCCGGGGCTGGACGGCTGGTCCGGTAGCTCTTCCGGCGCCCAAGCGTCCGGCGCCTGATCCCCAGCTGCCCTTGCGTTGTTGCCTGTTCTCTGTGAGCCTGTCTTAGGTACGGCGCTACATAAGCCTCGACATGGCCATCGACCGAGAGCTGATCCGATCCATCCGGACGCTGGACGAGTACGACCTCCGGCGCCTGATGATCTTCGTGCGCGGCCTCCTGTTGCACCGCGACGGCCCGGATTTCGAACGACCGGACGCGCCGGGCCGTTCGGCCGTCACCTACCGTCAGGAGCCGGTCCGTTGCGGGAAGCGCGGCTGCACCCGGTGCCCTCACGGCCCCTACTGGTACGCGTACTGGCGGGAGGACGGACGGCTCCGCTCGAGGTACATCGGAAAGACGCTCCCCACGCCCGAGGGCGCTCCCAACCAAGGCGCTCGGAACTGATCGTCGGGCCCGCGGCGATGCGAGCACTAGTCAGCATGGAAGGGTAGAAACGCCTCGGTCGGGCCATAGCGGACAAGGGGCTTTCCCAACAGTATGGTTCCGACGACCCGTTCGGGGGAACGGGAGAACAAGGGGCCGCGATGGGAGAGGGAAGAACGCAAGGTCTTGAGTGTCCGCGTTGCGCATCGCGCGACGTGATCAACATCAATCTCTCGCTCGAGCACGGCGACCGTGTTGCGTTCTACTCGTGTCATCGATGCGATAAGCGCTGGTGGCACAAGGACGGAACACCCGTCGATCTACCCGACGTCCTTGAGTTGGCTCGCCGCAAGCAGTCGGAACCTCCAACCGCGTAGTAGCCGTATCGTTCGGCCGTGCGCTCTGACCGGCCGCCTCCGATCGACCGCGCCACCGTCCTCGCTTTCGCCGGACGCCTGCGCGCGTCCGCCCGCTCGCTCGATAGGTCACGCACTTCCACGGTCGAGGCGAGATGGCTGCGGGCGTACCTCCTCGCCGCGACCGGTGAACTCGGTCGTGCGGAGCGCGCCGCCCGCCGTGTCCTCGCGGAGACGAACGATCCGGCGATCGAGGCCCGCGCTGCGGCGACCCTCGGCTCGATCCTCCGCCAAACCGGTCGCCACGCCCAAGCCCGAACCATCGAGTCGTCCGCATTGCGCCGCGCGACCTCACGGGAGCTGCGCGCGCACCTTCTGATCGGCCTGGCAGCGGACTCGGTCGGACTCGGCGACCTTGCTGCCGTCGATCGAGCACTCCGGCGTGCCGTCGCCGAGCGAGCCCGGGGCTGGAGGGTGGCCGTCCGGCTTCGATGGGTCCGCTGCGAGCGAGAGCTCCTCGCCGGCCATCCCGCCGCGGCCGCGCGGTGGGCTCGGTCCGCGCTGGCGGCCGCCGAGAAAACCGGTGCGCGGAGGCACATCGCGAAGTCGCTGCTTTTCCTCGGCGCCGCATCGCGAGCGATTTCGCTCTCTGATGGCGGGGTTCGGGCCCGGCTGGCTCGGCTCGAAGCGGGCCGCTCCTTGCGGCGAGCACGCTCGATCGCCTCCCGGATCGGCGCCCGTCCGATCGAACGAGTCGCCGGCGAGCTGCTCGGCTCCATGGGGAAGCACCGTTAGGATTAGCCGCTCATGGACTTGGACGCGATATTCAAGGCGTACGACGTGCGCGGGGTTTACCCCGACCAGCTCGATGAAGAGGTCGCGCACCGCACGGGCAGAGCGATGGTCGAGCTCACCCACGCGAAGCGGATCCTCGTGGCGCGAGACATGCGCGCGTCGTCCGAGCCGCTGTCGACGGCGTTCATCTCAGGGGTGATGACCCAGGGCGCCGACGTCGCCGACCTCGGGCTCGCGTCCACCGACATGGTGTACTTCGCCTCGGGCAAGTTCGATCTGCCGGGCGCCGTCTTCACCGCCTCGCACAACCCCGCCGCATACAACGGAATCAAGGTCTGTCGCCCGGGCGCGGTCCCGATCGGCGAAGACACCGGCCTCCTCGACATCAAGGGGATGGTCGCCGCGAACGAATTCGGCTCGGGACGCCGGCCGGGCTCCGTCGAGCGGATCTCCGTGATGAGCGACTATGTCGCGCACCTGCTCTCGCTCGTCGACGTGAGGGCGATCCGGAAGCTCGTCGTCGCGGTCGACGCAGCGAACGGGATGGGAGGGCTCACCGTGCCCGCCGTGCTCGGCAAGCTCGACGTCGAGATCATCCCGCTCTACTTCGAGCTCGACGGCACATTCCCGAACCACCCGGCCGACCCGATCCAGCCGGAGAACCTGAAGGACCTCATCGCCACGGTGATCGATCGTGGAGCCGACGTCGGGCTCGCCTTCGACGGCGACGCCGACCGCGTCTTCCTCGTCGATGAGAAGGGCGAGCCCGTGTCGGGCTCTTTGACCGCCGCGCTCGTCGCGCGATCCATCCTCGCCAAGCATCCCGGCGAGAAGGTCATCTACTCGATCACGAGCTCTCGGATCGTTCCGGAGACGATCCGTGAGATGGGGGGCGAACCGATCCGCTCGCGGGTCGGGCACTCCTTTATCAAGGCGGTGATGCGCGAGGCCGGCGCGATCTTCGGCGCCGAGCATTCCGGCCATTACTACTTCCGCGATCACTTCTTCGCCGACTGCGGCCTGCTGGCTGCGTTGCACGTGCTCGAGGTGAGTTCCATACAGCGCAAGCCCTTGTCAGAGATCCTGGCGTCGTTGCGCCGCTACTGGGCCTCCGGCGAGATCAATATGGAGGTCGCGGACAAAGAGGCCGCCATGAAGGCGGTGTCGGAGCGGTTCCCAGAAGACCGGCGCGACTGGACGGACGGTCTCACGGTCGAGTTCGACGACTGGTGGTTGAACCTCCGGCCTTCGAACACCGAGCCGCTGCTCCGGCTCAATGTCGAGGCGGCGGATCGAGCGCTCGGCGAGGCGCGTCGGGACGAGCTCCTCGCGATCATCCGCGGCGGGTAGACTGCGGTCCGAGCCGAGCGGGAGGTTCCCTACATGGCCGTGGACCAGCAACTTCTCGACATCCTGATCTGTCCGAACTGCAAGGGGAAGGTCGAATACAAGGCCTCCGAGCAGAAGATCGTCTGCTTGGGCAAGTGCCGGTACGCGTACCCGGTCCGCGACGACATCCCCATCATGCTGATCGACGAGGCCGACAAGCCGTCCTGACCCCGCCGACGATGCCTCGCTGAGCGTGCTCGACGACGCCGCACGTCTTGCCGCCGCCGACCCCGGGGGCATGCTCGACACCGTCGAGGCGGCGGACGAACACTGGCGCGACGCCGTGGCTCGGGCTCGGTCCGTGGACCTCTCGCATCTGCCCGATCACGGCCACCTCACCTCGGTCGTCGTGTGTGGCATGGGTGGATCCGGCATCGCCGGCGACGTCGCCGCGTGTCTCGCCGCGGATCGCGCGGCGATACCCGTGTCGGTCGCGAAAGGGTACGAGCTCCCCGCGTTCGCGGGTCCGCACACGCTGGTCGTGCTGTCCTCCTATTCGGGTGGGACGGAAGAGACGCTGGCGTGCTTCCGTCAGGCTCACGACCGCGGCGCCCCGATCGTCGCCGTGGCGACCGGCGGGGCGCTCGGAGAGCTCGCGCATGCGCACGACGCGCCGTGCGTCGTCCCAGCCGGGGGCATGATGCCGCGTGCCGCTTTCCCGTATCTCGCCGGTGGTGTGCTCGTGATCCTGGAGCGGCTCGGCGTTCTGCCCGATCTCACCGCCGACCTGGTCGAAACCGATGAGGTGCTCCGCGAGCAGGCTGCGACGCACGCCAGCGGCGTCCCGACGGAGCGGAATCCCGCGAAGCAGATCGCCGTAGCACTCGTGGGACGCATCCCGGTGATCTGGGGCCAAGAGGGTCCCCTCTCGGTCGCGGCGACCCGATGGAAGACGCAGCTGAACGAGAACGCGAAGGTTCCCGCATACGCGGCGGTCGCGTCGGAGCTGACCCACAACGAGATCGTCGGATTTTCGGATCTGAGCGAGTTGCTCGAGCGCCACGCCGTCGTCGCGTTGCGCTCCTCGACGGAGCATCCGCGTGTCGGCGCGCGGCTCGACGCTGCGCTGCGACTGGTGACCGGGCAGGTCGGGACGGTCGTTGAGGCGCATTCGCGCGGTTCTGGGGTCCTCGCGAGGCTCGCGTCGGCGGTTCAACTGGGCGATCTGGTGAGCGTCTACCTCGCGTTCCTGAGGGCCGTCGATCCAACGCCGATCGAGCCGATCGACCGCCTTAAAGCAGAGCTCACCTGATACGCTGAGTGGCCCGCAGCACCCCCGATGTCCGGGGGTTCAAGAAGCGAAGCACACCCGGTGAGAAACCCCCGGTTAGAAAGGGAGAGTTCATGTCCGATATCGCCAACCACAAGCTGGCCGACAAGGGTCGCATGCGGATCGAGTGGGCCGAGCTGAACATGCCGGTGCTTCGCGAGATCCGGGCCCGTTTCTCCAAGGAGAAGCCGTTGAAAGGGCTCGCCGTTGCCGCGTGCCTTCACGTCACGACCGAGACGGCCAACCTCATGCGAGCGCTGCGCGACGGCGGCGCGAAGGTTTCGCTCGCCGCATCCAACCCGCTCTCAACGCAGGACGACGTCGCGGCGGCGCTCGCCGACGAAGGCATCGACACGTTCGCGATCAAGGGCGAGGACAACGAGACCTACTACAGGCACATCAATGCCGTGCTCGACGCGCGTCCGGTGATCACGATGGACGACGGCGCCGACCTCGTCTCCGTATTGCACTCGAAGCGCGAGGACCAGCTCTCCGAGATCATCGCCGGCACCGAAGAGACGACGACCGGTGTCATCCGTCTCCGGCAGATGGCGGCCGAGGGCGTGCTGCGGTATCCGATCGTGGCGGTCAACGACACGCCGACCAAGCGACTCTTCGACAACCGGTGGGGGACGGGACAGTCCACGCTCGACGGCATCACCCGGGCGACGAACATCCTCTGGGCGTCGAAGACCGTGGTGATCTGCGGATACGGCTACGGCGGTCGCGGTCTCGCAACGCGAGCGCGCGGGCTCGGCGCTCAGGTGATCGTGACGGAGGTCGACGCGGTCAAGGCGCTCGAAGCCACGATGGACGGCTTCCGCGCGATGCCCATATCGGAAGCGGCACGCATCGGCGACGTTTTCATCACGGTGACCGGCGACACGGGTGTGCTTCGCCGCGAGCACTTCGAGCTGATGCACGACGGCGCGATCCTCGCGAACACCGGACACTTCGACGTCGAGATCGACAAGCCGGCGCTGAGCGAGCTGGCCTCGAGCGTTCGCGAGATGCGCGAGCACGTCGTGGAGTACGTGCTCGGCGACGGGCGTCGCGTGTACCTGCTGGCCGACGGCCGGCTCGTCAACCTCGCCGCCGCAGAGGGGCATCCGGCGGTCGTGATGGACATGTCGTTCGCGGACCAGGCGCTCTCCGCCGAATGGGTCGTCAAGAACGCGAAGACGCTCGAGGATCGCGTGTACGACGTGCCGGACGATATCGACCGGGAGGTCGCGCGCCTCAAGCTCGCAACGCTCGGGATCGAGATCGACTCGTTGACGCCCGAGCAGGAGCGCTACCTCTCGTCCTGGCGCGAGGGGACCTAGCACCGGGCCGGTGACGGACGAGCCGCAACGCGGTGGCGACCCGCCGTATGGTCCGTTCCGGCCCGTTGAGATCTTCCCGGCTTCCCCGAACGGCCACGACAAGAGCACCCCGCCGTCCCGCCTTCGGCGGGCGGTAGGAGGTATCCCCGCCGGTGTCCTGGTCGCCGGCCTGCTGGCGATCTCGATCGTCCCGCGCCTGTCGCTGCTGAACCTCGCGTTCTTCAATCCGTGGCAGCGGCCCGTGATCGCCTCCGGCCTGGGGGGCCTCGTGACCGGCGCTACCCGGCGCTCGAACATGTGGACCGCCGCCGCGGCCGGTGCGGTTGCGGCCACGCTCGCGTTGTGGGTCGTCTACGCCGGAACCCGGCTCCAGAACCAGGTTCTGTGGGTGGAGCGCAGCGCCTTCCGGGTGATCACGGCGGATCTCGCCCGCCTTGCGGCCTATGCCGGCCCCTCGGGAGCTCTGGGAGCCGTCGCCGGCCGGACGCTTCGTTCCCGCCTGGATGCGATGCGAGCGCGGCGTACCGAGCCGATCACGCGTCTCCCGGGCTTGTAGACCCCGGTCGGGGGGCGCTTCGCCCCGCTACACTCCCGGGCGATCATGCGCGCGATCGATTGGGACGCCGGAACGATCCGTATCCTCGACCAGACGCTGCTCCCCAAAGAGGAGCGCGTCCTCACGCTGGCTTCGACGGCCGAGCTCGCCGACGCGATCCGGAGGCTCAGCATCCGGGGGGCGCCGGCGCTCGGGATCGCGGGGGGCATGGGGGTTGCTCAGGCCGCATTCCGGTCGCAGGCGGCCGGCATCCCGGGGGTCTTGCGGGACATCGAGCTTGCCGCGCGCGAGCTGGCGGCAACCAGGCCGACCGCCGCGAACCTCGTGTGGGGGATCGAGCGCGTCGCACGCGTCGCGCGGGAGCGAGCCGGCGACACGGATCGCGACAAGCTCCTCGTGTTGCTCGAGGAAGAGGCGCTCCGCATCGCCCAGGAGGACGCGAACGCGTGTCTCGAGATGGCGCACAACGCGCAACGGTACATCGCACCCAAGGCGGTCGTGCTGACGCACTGCAACACCGGCTTCCTTTGCACGGGCGGTTACGGGACGGCGCTCGGCGCGATCCGGCTCGCGCACGAGCAGGGGAAGGAGATCGCGGTCCTCGCGACCGAGACCAGGCCGTTGATGCAGGGTTCCCGGCTGACCACGTGGGAGCTCGCGCGTTTCGGCATCCCGCACGCGCTCATCGCGGACGGTGCCGCAGCCGGGCTGATATCGCGCGGCGAGGTGAAGGTCGTCATGGTCGGCGCGGATCGGATCGCAGCCAACGGCGACGTCGTCAATAAGGTGGGGACGTTCGGCCTCGCGCTCGCCGCCAAGGACGCCGGCATCCCCTTCGTGGTGGTCGCTCCAACCTCGACGCTCGACCTCACCGTTCCGAGCGGCGACAAGATCCCGATCGAGGAGCGCGCTGCGATCGAAGTGACCAGCGTCCTCGGAACGCCGGTCGCTCCGCCCGGCACCTACGCCGTCAATCCGGCGTTCGACGTCACCCCGGCTCGTCT
>JBBDRM010000044.1 GCA_040905475.1 Actinomycetota bacterium | reverse complement strand
TCATGCGATGCCGCTCGTCGATGGACATCCCCGCATCATCGGGGCGATCAGCTCGCCGCGACCCCCGACGCAGATCGCCGTGGCGACCTCCGGTACGGGTAACTAGCCCCTGCTTCGCTGCCCGTTGGAGCGTGGAGAGCGACGCTTGTCTGCGCCAGCGTGCTTTGGCCAGACGCGCGCGTCGGTCGGATTGCCACCGGTGGGGCCTTCACGGCACCGAAGTCGGTGTCGGCTGTGTATCACGCGGTCCGGCCAACGTGGTGGCTCAACCGGTGACGCCCTGGGTGAGTGGGGTGGTCATGGCCGCTGCGCCGGTGTGTGATTCCTCGGTCTCGTTGTCGATCGGGGAGGTCCCGTCGTGGCACAGCAGGGTCAGGTTTTTCCGATGAAGTCGAGCCGACCAGGTGGGACTCCGCTTTGGGGGTACAGGTATCGGACCGGTGGGCGCGGCTCGGAACGGGTGCAGCGCGGCGGTTTCGGCTCGGAGCAGGACGCCAGGGAGTCGCTGGAGCGGGTTCGGCGGGCGAACGGCACCGGAACGACGCTCACGCTCGCCGGGCTCGTTGATGAGTACCTCGCCCAGCACGACGCCCAGCCGGAGACGATCGAGAAGCTGCGCTGGCTCTTGTCAAAAGCGGTGAGCGAGTTCGGGAGTCAACGGTTGGGACAGCTCCGTTCGCAGGAGATCGCAGCCTGGCGGATGACGATTCCGGCCGGCCACCGCTTCGAAGCGACCCAGGCGCTTCGGCAAGTGCTGAGCCGCGCGGTCGAGTGGCAAATGATCGATGTCAACCCGGCCAAGCACGGTGTCGACAACCCTCAGCGGCGGCGCACCGAGAAGCGACCGTTCGAGTCATGGGCTCAACTCGCCAAGGTCGCCTCCCGGCTTGGCGACCGCGAGAGCGCGCTCGTGATGTTCGCGGCAGCGACCGGCCTGCGGCCGGGGGAGTGGATCGCCCTTGAGCAGCGTGATGTCGACCGACACGCCCGTGTCCTCTACGTGCGGCGCGCGTTCCGCAACGGCCGGATCAAATGCCCCAAGACCGAAGGCAGCGTCCGCGCCGTGCCGCTCCAGGCAATCGCGCTCGACGCGCTCGAGCAGTTCCCGGCCGGGGCTGATACTGACCTCCTGTTTCCATCACCGCGCGGCGCCTATTTCGATCTCCACAACTTCCGCACCCGCGAGTGGAAGCCCGCACAACTCGCAGCCGGGATCACACCCATCCGCCGCGTCTACGATCTCCGGCACACCTTCGCGACCTTCGCACTCCGTGCCGGTGTCTCGACGTTTGACCTCTCCCGCTACATGGGCGCCAGCCTGACGATGATCGACCGCCACTACGGGCACCTCGCGCGCGATGGACGCGACCACGCGATCAATCTCCTCGACAGTCACGCGAGCGCTGACGAGGCCGGTGTCCACCGCGTGGACATTGCGTGGACACTTCACGGACAGGCCGCCGCCACCGCAGCCAACATAAACGGTTCATAGCAGGAGAAATGCGGAAGCCCTCTGACGGACTCGAACCGTCGACCCCCTCCTTACCACGTCTGGCGCCTCGATCGCCACGAGAGCGGACCCCGTGTCGAGAAGGGGAGTCGATGAAGGGCCTCCTGGCTCGTCTGCTTCGGAGGCCCCTGCAGAAGAAGGTTGTCGGGTTCGTGCAGACGTGGCTTCGGGACCTGAAGGTCGAGGCCGAGCGTCGCGCTGCATAGCGCGACGCTGCTTCCCAGCCGTTCCACGTCCGAACCGAGCCGTGTACAGCCACGGGATCGGCTCCGTGTTCACCTGGTACCTGGCTGGCGAAGGGTCGCCTGCGCCCTGACCGGGCACTCCCCGACTTCGCGTCCGTCGGGTCAGTATTCGAGGCGACTGGAGCCGTGCACGCTGCCGGCGAAGCTTCAGCCCCGCCGTACATCTCGGTGTGCTGCGATCGCAACGTCCGCGTTGCGTACGCAGAGCACCCTCCGGGCTCGTCGCGGGCGCACCGATGAGTTCTTGGCGCGCCGCGGATTGAAGTAAGAAAGGCGCCGGTTCGAGGCGCCCTGACAGGAGGAGACTCATGGCTGACGTGACGTTCCGCGAGATCGACGAGATGGACCCGATCAGCGGTGGGCTCGCGCGGCGGGCTCGCGCGGAGTTGGGGGTGACGGCTTGGGGGATGCAGGTGCTCACGCTGCCGCCGAGCTGGGACGGGTATCCGCTGCACGAGCACGGCCCTGATGCCTATGACCCGAACCAGGAGGAGGTGTACATCCCGCTCGAGGGATCGGCGACTTTGGTCGCCGACGATGAGCGCTTCGAGCTGCGGCCGGGGACGATGGCTCGGGTTGGGCCGGAGCAGCTTCGGCAGATCGTGCCCGGCCCCGAAGGGATCCGGTTCGTCGCGCTGGGTGGCGCACCGGGGGCGTTTCGGGCGAACACGTGGACGGAGATCGGTGCCGATCCTCCGGGTGCGGAGTAGCCTGACGCGATGGTCACCCATGCTCTCACTCCCGTCGACCAGGGAGAGCTGCTCGCTGGGGCTCGCGGCGGTGACGAGCAGGCGTTCGCGCGCCTGCTCGAGCCGCATCGTCGTGCGCTTCACGTCCACTGCTACCGGCTGCTCGGCTCGCTCCACGATGCCGACGATGCTCTGCAGGAGACCGTGCTGAAGGCGTGGCGCAACGTCGGTAGCTTCGAGCCGCGCGGCTCGCTTCGGGCATGGCTGTATCGCATCGCGACGAATGTGTGCCTGCGCGCGCTCGAGCGTCGCGCACGCCAGCCCGAGGTGCTCGATCCAGAGGAGGCGGCGGCCATTGCGCACCTTCAGCCGTACCCCGACCGTCTGCTCGACATCGAGGTCGAGGAGCGCGAGTCGATCGGACTCGCCTTCGTGACCGTCATGCAGCTCCTCCCCCCGCGTCAGCGGGCAGTGCTCGTGCTCCGCGATGTCCTCGGCTGGTCGGCGCGCGAGGTCGCGGATATCCTCGGCGACTCGGTCGCCTCGGTCAACAGCGCCCTGCAAAGGGGGCGCGAGAAGCTGGAGCGGGAACGAGCTGCTGGCCGGCTGGCACGCGACCACGCGCCGGCGTCGACTGACACCGAGGCGCGGGTCGTCGAGCGGTTTCTCGCCGCCTGGGAAGCGGTCGACGTCGATGCGATCGTCGACCTGCTCGCCGACGACGCGGTCATGACGATGCCTCCCGAGCCGCTGCGCGTCGTGGGACGACGGGAGATCGGCGACTTCTTCCGTGCCGTTCCGGCTGCCGGTGCGCTCGAGAAGATCGTGCTCCGTCCGACGCGCGCGAACGGCCAGCCCGCACTCGCCGCCTACCTCGAGAGCGGCGCCGGTGAGCTCGAGCCCTACGGCGTCATGGTGCTCGCGCTCGAGGGCGAGTCGGTTGCGAGCATCACCGGCTTCGCGGGCCAGCCTGAGCTCTTTCCACAGCTCGGCCTACCCACCAGGGTGGAGCGCTGATGGCTTATGACGAGCGGCTCGCCGCGCGCGTTCGCAGTGTTCTCGAGGACACGAACGGCGTCAGCGAGCGGAAGATGTTCGGCGGCCTCGCCGTGCTCGTGAACGGCAACATGGCCTGCGGCGTGGTTGGCGACAACCTCATGCTCCGGCTGGGACGCGGCGGCGCCGAGGAGGCCTTGCGCCGGCCGAACGTCCGCCCGATGGACTTCACGGGCCGGCCGATGACGGGGATGGTCTACGTCGAGCCGGCGGGGCTTCGAGGCGTGGCGCTCCGAAACTGGGTCGAGCGAGCGGTCGCGTACGCACGCTCGCTTCCGCCCAAGGACTAGATACGACGTCGAGGAGCAGCGATCTCGCTTTCGCAGTGGGATCGTCGCGCCGACTCTGCTCGCCGAGGGGCCCGTCACGCTCCGCGACCGCCAGCCGCACAATCGTTCCTGGGTTTCAGCGCGATCATCCCCGGCCGCTTCCTCGCGAATCCGATCAAATAGTGTCCGTTGGCACTCTCAGCCAAAAGGAGGAGCTGTGTCCAACGCCGACACGCTGCGCCGCATCTTCTCGCTCATGGACGAGCAGGACTTCGCCTCGATCCGGGAGCTGCTCGCGCCCGACTTCAGCGCCATCTTCGGAGGCAATCCCCCGATGGGCGTCGAGGAGTGGGCCGGGATGGGACAGATGTTCTACTCCGCGTTTTCCGGCGGACGGCACACGATCGAGGCAGTGTTCGAGATCGGCGATCGCGTCTTCTCGCGCGGCAGCTTCTCCGGCACACACACAGGCGACTTCATGGGCATCGCGCCCACGGGTAGAGAGATAACCGTCACCGAGATGACCTTCGATCGCTTCGTCGACGGCAAGCTCGTCGAACACCGCGCCGAAGCCGACATGGCCGGGTTGATGCAGCAACTCGACGCGAGCTCGAATGTTTCTGCTCAGGCAACATAGTCACGCGTTCGCCCGCTCCGCGGCAGCACCCAGCTCGCCGCGGCCGAGGAGGTGCGCGCGGGGCGCATGAGTGCCGAGGAGGCGGCAACCGCACTCAAGAGCTCGGTCGCGCGCATCTTCGTCGTCACCGGCTGAGGAACCCCCGAACAGCCTCGTGGCCGAGGCGCCGCTCGGAACGTAGCCTTCACCCCGCGACGAGACCGTCCGAGCTGCTCGATACCGGCAGCGCCACGAACGGAGGTAGCCGATGGCCCGTGTACCGCCCGTCTCCCGCGACGACGTTCCCGAGCTCGAGGATGCTTTTGCGCCGGTCGAGGAACGAATGGGCTTTCTCCCGAACAGCATGCTCACGATGGCCCACCGCCCGGAGATCCTGCGCGCCGTCGCCGGGCTCACCCAGGTCGCGCGCGAGGGAACCGTGCCTCCGGAGCTCAAGGAGCTCGTGGCCCTCGTCGCGAGCACGGCCGCGGGCTGCCGGTATTGCCAGGCGCACACCGCCTCTAACGCGACTCGCAGGGGCGCGCAGGCCGAGAAGATCGCGCAAATCTGGAGCTATGAGTCGAGCGACCTGTTCAGCGACGCCGAGCGGGCGGCGCTTCGGCTGGCGCACCATGCGGCGCTTGTCCCGAACGCGGCGACGGACGAGGACTTCGACGATCTCCACCGTCACTTCGACGACGGCGAGATCGTCGAGCTCATGACCATGATCGCGCTCTTCGGGTTCCTCAACCGGTGGAACGACACGCTCGCGACCGATCTCGAAGCAACGCCGCTCGAGCTCGCCAACGCCGTGATCGGCCCGGCTGGATGGGAACCCGGTAAACACGCTCACGAGCCGGCACAGACGTGAGCCGCGCTACTCCGAGTCGGACCAAGGGGTCGTGTCTTAGCCTTCGGAGTGCAGCTCTAGGATTGCCTTGAGCCGTCGGAGGTCTCTGCCGTTCGCGCGCTTGACCGCGCGTGCCATGAACGGGGAGGCGATGCGCGAGAACCCCGATGGCGCTCCGCGGTTGCGAAGCGTCATGCGGGTGCCGCCTCCGGGCACGTCCTGCCACGTGTAAGTGGTCTCCATCGGAAACGGGCCCTCGGCCGTGCTCATCACGAACCGCTCGCCGGGGACGTGTTCCTTGACCTTGTACGTGTAGGCGAGACGGCGTCCGAGGAAGTGGGCGACGAAAGCGAGCTGCGTGCCGACCGCGAGCGGCCTGGACGTCCACTCGACGTGCTCGATGTTCTCGTACCAGGCGGTCGCGTTGTCCGGTTCGGACGCGAACGCGGCGACCTCGGCGCGGGGCCCGCGCGATCTCGATCTCGGTTGCGACGTCGACCACGCGTCAGAAGTCGAAGTACGGCTGCGGCCTGCCGGTTTCCGCGTAGCCCTTGAGGTGGAGGAACATCTGCACCCAGCCGAAGGTGACGATCCGAACCATCTCCTCGGCATCCTTCCAGCCCACGTGGTCGAAGAGGACGCGCGTCCCGCCCTCAGGCGCCGGGACGAGTCGGAACAGGATGTCGGTTTCGACCCATGGCGGCGGTCCTCCGACGCAGTGCCAGCGCAGCCGCTCGTTCTCTTCCGCCTCCTCGACACGGAGGTCCCAGCTGATCGGGGCGTCGGGGAAGCGCAGCCTCACGACCGCCGACGGTCCCTCCGGAACCTCCGCCTGCGTCGTCCACCACGATCGGATGCCCTCGCCCGTGGTGAGCGCGTTCCAGACCGTCGCGGCCGGGGCGTCGACGTCGAACTGCGTGATGATCTGTGTCACTGGCTCTCCTTTAGTCGACACTTAAATAAGTGCCAGCTAAAGTAACGCGCTCATGGACGCCTTGCAAGTGATCGCCGAGCCGCGGCGCCGGGAGATCCTTCGGCTCGTGTGGGACGAGGAAGCCTCCGCCGGCGAGATCGCGGCCCGGTTCGACGTCAGCTTTCCGGCCGTCTCCCAGCACCTCGCCGTCCTGCGCGCGGCAGGCTTCGTCCGCGTGCGGCGTGAGGGAACGCGCCGCCTCTATCGCGCGGATCGTGAGCAGCTTGGCGACCTCGCCGAGGTCCTGCAGCGGATGTGGGCCAGTGCGATGGATGAGCTCGCCGCGTTGGCGGAGGAGGCCGAGACGGCCGATGGGTGAGCGCGGAGCATCCCTTGTCGTCGAGCGGCGCATCGCAGCCAGGCCGGCGACGGTTTACAGCTTCTTCTCGGACGTCACCCGCTGGCTTAGCTGGCAGGGTGTCGAAGCAGACATCGAGCTCGAGCCCGGCGGCGTCTTTCGCATGAACGTGCGAGGCGACGGCTTCGCATCGGGCACCGTCCTCGAGGTCGTCCCCGAGCGCCGGCTCGTCTTCACCTGGGGCTGGGAGGAGGAGAGCCTCGGTGTCCCGCCCGGGTCGACCGTGGTCGAGATCGAGCTCGAGCCGGACGGGGACGGCACGTTCCTTCGCCTGACGCACCGCGACCTCCCGTCAGACGCCGTCGAGGTCCACCGCGAGGGTTGGGAGCACTACACGAGCCGTCTCGTGATCATCGCCGAGGGCGGCGACCCCGGGCCTGACCCCGCACGCATCTCGCCTCGATCCTGAGCCGGGCGCGTCTGCTGTCACAGTCGGGACGATCGGTGTCTCTCATCTAGTGCAGGCGGCGATTGGCGCCGCCCGTTGAGAGGAGACGACATGACCGAGATTCGGTCACTGCGAGACGTTCCGTCCGCGTCCGACTTCACGTCCGGCCCGCTTCGCAACCGCCTACGCCTCGAGCTCGACGCACCCGTGCCCCGAGTTGTGGGAGCTCTTGGGTGATCTCTCGCCTTCCCCGAATACAGCGTGGGGCTCGAGCGGGTGGAGGTCGTTCAGGACGCGGACGGCAGATGCGTCGAGTACACCTGCTACTTCAAGCCGGTCGAGATCGACGGAGGTTCACTGTCTGCCGTGAGCCGGGACGCCATGAACTGGTACGAGCCGAACCGCGGCTACCTATCGGTCGAGGTCGAGGGCAATACGGGAACGGAGGGAGCCGTCGCCTGCACGACGCTCGAACCGACGCCGGCGGGCACGCGTGTCGACTACCACATGTCTTACGACTCGGAGGAACTCGAGACCATGAAAGCGCACCTCGACGAGGTATTCCGCGACATGGCCGACCGGCTGATCGCACGCCTCGGAGGCAGAGTCCTTGACCGCTACCTCGAGGCGTAGCGACGCCGAGCTCTCGGCGGCGCTCGACGGGCTCGCCCGCCGCGCCGCCGAGGGCGACCGCGACGCCCTCACCGAGCTCGTACGCGAGATCCAGCATCCGATGTACCGGCTGGCGCTGCGCTTCCTCGGCAATCCCGACGACGCCCGGACGCCTGCCAGGAGATCCTCATCCGAGTCGTTACGTGCCTTGGAACGTTCGAAGGCCGTTCGAAGTTCTCGACCTGGGCGTACACGGTCGCCGTGCGGTCCCTTCTGCGGACGCGCAAGCGGATGTACGAGTTGGCGGTGCGGGCCGCCGACGAGTATGCGGCGGCGCTCGATGCGGGCATGGGCGACATCGATCCGACCCTCGAGGAGGCCGAGTATCGGTTGCTCTCCGAGGAGGTCCGCATCAGCTGCACCTACGGAATGCTCCTCTGCCTTCCACGAGCGCAGCGAGCCGCGTACCTGCTCGCCGACGTTCTCGGGCTCACCGACGCGGAGGGGGCGGACGTCCTCGACTGCAGCCGCGACGCGTTTTCGCCAGCGCGTCTCGCACGCGCGACGGACACTTCGTGTCGTGATCGACAACCGCTGCGGCCTCGTCGACCCGGCCAACCCGTGCC
>JBBDRM010000043.1 GCA_040905475.1 Actinomycetota bacterium | reverse complement strand
GTCGGGAAGGGGGTGTGTGAAGACAGCGGATAGTGGACAGCCCGCCGCGATGATGTGTCGGGCCATGGTGGACACCTCCTATCACGGGGGTGTCCGGTGGATCTTGCGAGCTACATCGTCCAGGCCGTGCAGCTCGAGGGACGCAGCTACCGCGAGGTGGCGGCCGCTTACGGGGTCTCCAAGTCCTGGGTCGGCAAGATCCTCGCTCGCTACCGGGCCGGCGGCGAACAGGCCATCAGAGCCCGACCTAAGGCCGCCGAGCGGATCGCCAATCGCACCCCGGCGGAGGTCGAGGATCGGATCGTGGCGCTGCGCAAGCAGCTGGCCGACCAAGGCTTCGACGATGGGGCGCAAACGATCCACTACCACCTGAGCCGCCAAGACGGTCTGGTGCCTTCGGCGAGAACGATCCACCGCATCCTTGTCCGGCGAGGCTTCGTCACGCCCCAGCCTCGCAAGCGCCCGCGCTCGAGCTTCATCCGCTTCGAGGCCAGCCTCCCCAACGAGTGCTGGCAATCCGACGTCACGCACTGGCGCCTAGCTGATGAAACTGAGGTGGAGATCATCAACTTCATCGACGATCACTCCCGACTCTGTCTTGCGAGCCGCGTCCACCGCACGACGACCGCGCGCATCGCACTATCGGAGTTCAGCCACGCCGCACAGAAATGGGGGTATCCGGCCGCGCTTTTGACCGACAACGGCTGTATCTACACCGCTGCGCATAGGGGCGGACGCGCGGCATTGGAATCGGAGCTGCTAGCTCGTGGGATCGTGTTCAAGCACTCCCGGCCCTATCATCCCCAGACCTGCGGCAAGGTCGAGCGCTTCCACCAGACGCTGAAAGGCTACCTCGCCAAGCAAGAGCCGCCGGCGTCGATCGCGGAGCTGCAACGCCAGGTGGATCGCTTCATCGCTTACTACAACGACGTGCGTCCACACCGCGCACGGGGCCGCATGACCCCGCATGCTGCTTACGACGCGCGAGACAAGGCTCGTCCAGACGGACCGAAGATCTCCGTGGGTATCGACACGCGTATCCGCCACGACGTCATCGATCCCGGCGGCAAGGTGACGCTGCGCTACAAGTCCAAGCTCCACCACATCGGCGTGGGACGCGAGCACCACGGCAAGCGCGTCATCATCCTCCGTGCGGGCTTGGACGTGCGGGTCCTGGGTCCGGGCGGCGAGCACCTGCGCGGGCTGACCCTTGACCCCGACAAGAACTACCAAGCCACCGGACGCAAGTATTCACCCAAAGGCAGGAAGCTTGGACCACGCAGGAAGAAGCCGTCTACGATGCCCTGACACAGGTGTCCACGATGCCTCGTCACATCGCAACTGTCGGGAAGGGGGGATTTGAACCCCCGGCCTCCACGTCCCGAACGTCTCCGGCGCCGATCGCGCTACCAGCGACTTCGGGTCGAGAGGGCCCGCGACCTGCGATCTCGCGCTTCTCGTTGCTGCGAGTTTATCTCAGTGGTGCCGGTTCTTTCTCCCTCTTACGGGGACGAAATGGGGACGCGTATTCGAGGCCGCTCCACAGTCTGGCCCGAAGCGAGCCCTAGCAATACCGCTAACTCCGGGCCCTGCAACTTGGCACGTGCAGGTATTGCCTGCACTCCGCGTCAGTGAGCCCGCGAGTGACTCGATCGCGAGCCAGTCTGCGGAGCTCGTCGATCGGAAGCAGGTGGAGCGCGACGGTGCCGTCGCCGCTCTGCGTCGCGAGAAGTTTGCCGTCCCGGCTGAAAGCCACGTTCTGCACGCCGCGGCTGTGACCGAAGAGCGTCAGCATCTCCCGTCCCGTCTTGGCATTCCAGAGTTTCGCGGTGCCGTCGACGCTTCCTGTCGCGACGAGCGTTGCGTCGGGGCTCACCGACACGCCAAGCACCGGGCCGCGATGTCCTCGCAGCGTCGCGAGCTCCCGTCGCGACGGGAAGTCCCAGATCTTCGCCGTTCCGTCCCAGCTGGCCGTGACCAGCATCCCGCCGCGCCCGAACGCCACATCCTGAACGATGTCGGCGTGGCCGCTGAGCTTTCCGCGAAGCTTCAGCGTGTTCGCGTCCCAGATCTGGAGGATCGTGTCGCCGTCCTGGCCGGACACGATTGAGCGGCCATCGGGACTGAAAGCGAGCGCAAACGGCGGACTTCCGACGTTGAACTCGCCCTGTTTCGTGCCGCTCGAGGCATCCCAAAGGCGGATGATGCCATCCGATCCCGCCGTCGCCAGGCGACGGCCGTCCGGACTGAACGCCAGTGCGACAACCCCGAAGGTCTCAGTGCCATCACGGTGTCCGGTCAGCGTGGCGACAAGGCGCCCGGTCGAGACGTCCCATATGGGGACGGAGAGGTTGGCCCGACCGTCTCCGTCTCCGCTTCCGCCCACGCCGGCCAGCCGTTTGCCGTCGGGGCTGAAGGCGAGGGCGCTGATCCACGCCCCATGGCCTTCGATGGTGCGAACGGCTGCTCCCGTGTTCGCGTCCCAGATCGTGACTCCGCTTTGCTGGCGCGGCACCGCGAACGTCGACCCGTCGGGACTAAACGCGACGCCGCCTAGGCGAAGGCGGGGGCCGGGAACCGTCAGCCAGTCGCGCCCACCGGTCGCGCTGATGGCCCAGACGCGGGTCTCGCCGGCACTGGCCGTCAGCAACCGGGTCCCATCGGGGCTGAACACCGCCTGCCGGATCGCGACGCGGTGACCGGCGAACGTCAGCACCTGTTCCCCGGTCGCCGTATCCCAGACGCGCGCGATGGCGTCCTCCGCTGCTGTGACTAAGCGGCTACCGTCGCGGCTGAAAGCGACGGCGAGCACTCCACCGTGGTGCCCGGGGAAGGTCGTCAGGGGCGTGCCTGTCTTCACGTCCCAGATCCGGGCGGTCCCCTTGTAGATCCCCATCGCAACGCGATCACCGTCGGGGCTGAAGGCCACCGCTGCGATCGCGGACACGATCGCCGTGTCGGTGAGGAGCGTCGTGATCTTCCCGGTGGCTACGTCCCAGATGGGGGCGCTGAACCAGCCGCCGCTCGTGAGCTTCGTCCCGTCGGGGCTGAATGCGGGAGCGAGGAGAGTGGCCTGGGAGAGGAACGCCTCGTCTGGCGAACGTCTCAACACCCGCAGTTGCCTGCCCGACGCGACAGCCCACAGCCGGACGGTCCGGTCGGCACTGGACGTCGCCAGCAGCCGACCGTTCGGGCTGAACGTGGGGCTCAGGACGACATCCGTGTGGCCTTGTAGAACCCGAATCTGTCTCCCGGTCGCCGCGTCCCACAGCCGCACCGTCCGGTCCGATCCGCCGGTGGCCAGGCGGGACGCATCGGGGCTGAACGCAACCCCGTTGACGGCTCCTTGATGTCCGCTGAGGGTCAAGAGACGCGCGCCGGTCTGCGCGTCCCAGACCGTCGCCTGGTCGTCTCCCGTTGTCGCGATCCGGCGGCCATCGGCGCTGACAGCCAGCCCGCTGCCTTGCGGGACGCTGAGCAGGAGCCGGGACTCGCGAAGCGCCCGGTGAAGAGCTTCTTCCGCTTCCGGCGCGGCGATGCGATCGGTCTCCCACGTTGCGTTTACGGCCTCGAGGGCGAGCAGGATGCTGCGCTCGGGATCGACGGTGAGATTCGCAACCGACGCGGACGCCAGCTCGCGCGCCGACGCAACGCGAGCCTCTCGCCGGGCATGCCCCCGCTGAACGAGAGCGAGGCCGCCCGCGACGAGGGCGATGACGAGAAAGATCGCGGTCCCAGCGAGAAGACCTCTCAGGCGGCGGTTCGTTCGTCGCTGCCGTTCCGCTTCCCGCTCGCTCGCCTGCCGGCTTTCCGCGAGGAAGTCCCGCTCCAGCTCGTTGAGGTCTGCGCCCCGCGGATCCGCCCAGTCGAGGGCGGCCGAGAGCCGCGCTCCTCGATAGACCTCCGAAGGATCGCGTCCTGCCGTCGCCCATTGCTTGGCGGCGTGGGTGAGGTGCTGGTGCAGCTGGTGACCCTGCACGTCCTCCTCCAGCCATCCACGGAGGCGCGGCCATTCGCGGAGGAGGGCCTCGTGAGCGACCTCCACTGTCGAGTCGCTAGCTGTTAGCAAGCGATCCCTCGTGAATCGGGCGATGACTTCTGCCGAATCGGTGTCTTTGTCGATGTCGAATTCTGAGATCGGTACCCGCCGGCGCGTCAGCAGGTTGCCGTCCCCGACGCCGGACAGCCGGAGCATGATGCGGCGCGCCACGGGGCGTTTCGCATCGGTCAGTTGCTGATAGGAGGCCTCGGCGAGCCGGGCGACGGCGCCTCGAACGCCTCCCGTACGTTCGTAGGCTTCCATCCTGAGCCATCCGTCTTCGCGAGCCTGCCAGAGTTCCACGAGTGCCGCCGAAAGCAGCGGCAGCCCGCCGGGCTGCTCGACGATCTCCGCTACAAGCGCATCGACCAACGCAGACTCGACCCGGAGCCGCACTCGCCGCGCCGGCAGCTCGATCGCGCGGCGGAGATCGTCGCCCGACATCGGCGGCACGATCACGTGGTTCGCTCCGAGGAGTTCGTCGAGTTCGGGGTACGAGGCGCAGCGGCCGTAGAAGTCTTCGCGGATCGTCAATGCGAACACAACTCGTTCGGGCGACCGCGTCGCTGCTTTGGTGATCGTTTCGATGAACGCGTCCCGCTCGGCGAACTCGGAGCAGAGCGTGAACACCTCCTCGAACTGATCGACGGCGACGACGAGCCGTCCGTCCGGCCCGAGCCGCTCGAGCGCTGCCTCGATTGCGTTCTCGGCCGAGTCCGTCGGCGCAATCGTCCCGACGGCTCGGGCGAGCTCCGCCATCGGATGCTCGCCCGGCCGCAAGATGATGCGTTCCCAGCGTTCACTTCCGGGAAGGAGTCCCGCGCGGAGCGACGGGAGGAGCCCGGCGGCGACCACGGACGACTTGCCGCTGCCCGAGGCGCCGAGGACACCGAGAAGTCCAACCCCGACGGTTCGCGCGGCGAGCTCGCCGACCAGCCGCTCCCTGCCGAAGAAGTAAGCAGCGTCGGTCTCCTCGAAGGAAGCGAGGCCCTTGTACGGGCACTCGCTCTTGGCCGCGCGGTCGGCCTCCGCTGTGTAGAGCCTGCCGAGCCTTAGCTCGATGATGTTGTTGGCGAAGTCGAGGTCAGCGGATCGACGGCCACGTCCCTCGACCAGCCACTCGGCGGCCGCAGCGAGACGCCTGCCGGCCTCGTCGCGCGCCCACTCACCGACCACCTCGTGGACGCGTCCGGGCACGCCTCCCGACGCCCGCGCCATCGATTCGAGGGGAGCGTCCCGAACCTGGTCGCCCACGTACAAACGGGTGATGCCTTCGACGCCCTTGAGATCGAGCGGCGACAGCCGGACGTGTCCGTCGCCGAAGCGGTCCGCCTGCTCGATCACCGCCGCGAGCTCCGGTCTGGCTTCGGCGTCCTTCACGATGCCGATGACCAAGGCCGGCCTCGAGAGGATGCGATCGTACGCCCGGCCGAGCGTGTTCGCGGCGTCTTCGCCCGCGACGTCGAGGTCGTCCAGCACCACCACGATCGGATGGATCGCCTCCGCCAACCCGCGCACCGCCGCCTGCGCCAGCGCCGCCGCAGTTCCGCCGGCGCCCGCGTAGCGAACGCGACCGCCGTCGCGGGCGATCTGCGAGGCGATCTCGGCGGCCAACCGCGTCTTGCCGATCTGGGACGGTCCGGAGACGAAGACGACGCGACCCCGTCCTCGTCGCGCCTGGCGCCAAGTGCCGCGCAGCCAATGCATCTCATGCTCGCGATCGACGAGGGGCGTGAGGACGTCGAGCTCCGCCGGCAACGCGGCCGCCGGCTCGCTCGTCTCAGTTTGCGGCGCCGGCGCGCGGAGTTCTGGCGGCCGGGCAAGCTGCGCCTCGATCACGTCGACGGCCGCTTCGAACCCCTTGAGCTCCGCAGCGCCGAGTCCGTGGAAGCGGATGTCGCCGCCGTCGGACACCGAGTCGGCCACGGCCCGGGTAACGAGGACTTGTCCGGCGACCGCTCGCGAGCACAAGCGGGCCGCGGTATTGAGCGCCGCACCCCGGAATCCGTCTTCGACCGGGATCGCCTCGCCCACGTCGATGCCGATCCCGACGGTCAACGGAAGCGTGGGATCTACGCTGGCTTCTTCCTCACACGTCGCTTGGAACTCGAGGGCTGCACGGAGGGCTTGTAGTGTCGACGTGAAGACGGCGAGAGCCTCGTCCCCTCGAAGCTCGATCACGAGGCCACCCCGCGCCTCAACCGCGTCGCGAGCTAGGTCCGCGAACCTCTTCGCCAGGCGTGCGGCCTGAGCGTCGCCGTGCTCGCGGGTGAAGCGGGTGTAGCCGCGGACGTCGGCGATCAGGAACGTCCGAACGCCGGCCGTGCGGCCCCGTTCCGCGACGTCGACCTCCATCGCATCCCCCTTGCCCTCGCTGGGCGCGCCTCGCTCCTCAAGACGTCGTCCAGACCGAGTCGTGTTGCATTGTTCCTTCAAGTGGTATTCAGGGCAAGGCTGAATCTAGCTGTTTCGCCGCCCGGACATGGGCAGCTTCCACGACTAGACCAAGCCAGGCGGCTCGGTTGTGATTCGTGCGGGCCGCGAGGGACTAGACGTGTCTCCCTGTTTCGACCTCCACGATAAGGTCGAGAAGGCCGAGTGCTTCCCATGCCCGATTGCGCTTGGAGTTCGATACGGGACGCAGGACTCCCGCGTCGGCGAGTTCGGCCACGGCGTTGTTGACCGCCGGCTTGGTCCTGCCCGTCGCCGCGGCCGCCACGGCGACCGTGATGACGGGATGGGCGGGAAGCACGTCGATGATCGACCATGCCGCCGCATCGGATCGGGGCGCGGAGTGTTCCATCAGCCGCTCCCGCCAGTCCTGTTGCAGTCGGGTGACGGCTTCCGTGTAGCCGAACGCGAGCTTGGTGGCTCGCACCGCGGCGGTGGCGAAGATCTCCAGCCATCCCGCGACATCGTCGGCGCGGAACATCTCCAGACCCTCGATATAGTGGCGTTTGGTGCGCGCGAAGATGACGCTGATGGGAGGCACGTACTGGGTGGCGAGCCTCCGGCCGCGCAGGATCACTTGGACGAGTGCGCGTCCCGTGCGGCCGTTGCCGTCTTCGAATGGATAGATCGTTTCGAACTGGGCGTGGGCGATGCCTGCCTGCACCAGTGGCGGCAGATCGTCCCGCTCGCTGAAGGTGCATAGGTCGCGGATTAGACGCCGTACCTCTTCGGGTGGCGGCGGAACGGAGCCAGCCCCGCAGGGGTTGTAGTTGTTGCCGCCGATCCAGTTCTGCACCCTGCGCAGCTTGCCCGCTTGATCGGCTCTTGGGGTGCGCGCCGTCAACACGCGGTGGATCGCTAGGATCTCCTTTTCGGTGATGAGTCGTGAGGCGGCGTCTTCCACAGCGAACTGCATCGCGTCGATGTTCGCGATGATCTCCGCCGCATCTGCGCCGATGCTCCTGCCGGTCTCGTGGGCGACCTCGGCGCGCGCGAGGGTTCTGGCGTCGACCTGCATGCCCTCCACCTTGGAGGAGGCGATCGACTCGGTTCGAAGCAGCAGCCGCGCGAGCGGCGCAAGTGCAGGCTCCGCGCCCGCGTTCAGCCGCGCGATCGCCGCTTCGGCGTCGGAGACTACAGCGGCCAGCTCGCCGGACAACGACACCGACAGCTCGGAAATGGGCTCGGGGATGAAGGCGTCATAGCGGCAGGCGCGTCGGTAGCGCGGCGGCGCATACAGCGCAGGATCGTAGCGCCACATCGCCCGTCGCAGGGTGCCACGCATCTTTTATCAACTCCAGGTCTTAGTAAAGACTAGTCGGTAACCTTACTCAAATCCTAGCCTATACTTGGCCGGAAATGAAGTAAAGGCTGGGAACAAACCTTTACTACCGGAATCTGGAATCCTCCGGAACGGACACGAAATTCGCGACGTGGGCTTCCTTTGTTGACAAGGTAACTTGCGATCCGTCGGCCGGCAAGGTACCTTGTCATGGTGAAGCCGGAGCCGGTGATCGCTCCGGCCGCCAGGAAGCACGGCGTCCAGGATGAGGACATCCGCCACGCCTAATCGGAACGCGATCGACGCGTGGCACTTGGACGATGGTCTCGTGATGCTCGTGGGCTCGGATCGTCGGGTGCGCTCCTAGAGATCGGCGTCGCTCACGCCGCGGACGGCACGCCGGTGATCGTCCACGCTATGAAGGTCCGACGGAAGTTCCTGAGGTGAT